>NZ_LUUM01000113.1:0-199233 GCF_001644125.1 Methylosinus sp. R-45379 | reverse complement strand
TCGAGGTGCAGACCGGCTCCTATCTCGGCGAGGACGATATCGTGCGCCTGCAGGACGTCTACAACCGCGGCTGACGCGGTTCGCCAATAGGCGAGCCTTTCGAGGCTCGCCTATTTATTGCCCGCGATTCTGCACGCTATAGCGCTCCGACAAATCGGCGAGCGCCGATTCCCGCGTCGCGCCCTGCTTGCGCAGATTGAAATAATGCTGGCAGAGATCGCCGAAGGTCTGCTTGCTTCCCGTCGCCGCCGCGACGCGTGCGAGGCTCTCGATCGATTGCGCCTCGTCTTCCGCCACGCCGATCTCAGAAAGCATGTCGCCGAGCTGTGCGGCGCGATTGGCGAGCATGCGCGGCGCTTCCAGAAAATGCGCGCCGCCGATATCCAGCGCCGCTTGCAATCGCGCCACCCTGCCCTCTTCCACCGGCCCGCCGCCGCTCTTGCGCGCCGCCAGCCAATAGGCGGGATCGACGCGATCGATCGGCGTCAGCCATTTCGGCAGCTCGTCCTTGCGCTTCACTTCCACGGCCGTGCGCTGCTGCGGAGCCGTGTCCCCGCAGGCGTAGAGCAGCGCCGCGAGCGTCGCGCAGAGGGCGGCGAGACGCGGCGCTCTCATGCCGTCACTTGCCTTGCAGCTTTTTGGCGAGGCCTTGCAGCCCATCCTTCAGGAATGTGGTCATCGCCTCGCGCGCGGCGTCGTCATTGAGATTGTCCGGCGGCTCATTGCTGGTGTCGCCGCGATAGAGGCGACCATACCATTGCACCTCGCTGCCGCCGCCCGCCGCCGGCTTCACCGCCAAAGTCGCCGAATAGGAGCTGATCGGCAGAGCGTCGAGATTGGCGTCCGACATGCGATAGCTGAGCTTCATCTGCTGCGGATCAAATTCGTCGAGGCTCTCGATGACGACGCCGCCCTTGCGCAGCGTGATCTCGCGCACCGCGCCATTGGCGTCGCCGCCGGTCGCCTTCACGCTGGCGACATCGGGATGCCAGTCGAGCGCGCCGAAATGGCCGACGAGCGCCCAGACCGCCTTGGGATCGGCGGCGACGGTGATCTTCTCATCGACCTTGATCGGCGTCGGGCCATGCGCCAGCGCCGGCGCGATAGACAAAAGCAAGGCCAAGAGGGCGATTTTCGGTTTCACTCTATTCTCCTCGAGCGTGTGGTTGCGAGACGGGAATGGCGTCGCCGCGTGAAAATCTCCGCGAGCGGGACGATGAGATAGAGGCTGGCGAAGCCGACGAGCGCGGCCGCGGCGAAAGCGGGGCGCAGATCGAAAGGCGCGAGGCTCGGCCGCGGCCGCGCGACGGCGAGCAGCGCGCTCGCGAGCCCATCCGGCTTCTCCAAATGGGCGTAACCGAGGCCCGTGGTCTCGGCGAGCTGGCGCAGATAGGGCTCGCGCACGCTGGAGAGATGCTCCGTGCCGGCGCGCATCTCTCCGCCGAATGGCGCATTGCGCGGATTATAGCCCTCGCGCTGCTCGGCGTCCGGCGGCGGCAGGCCGAAGCGGCTCTCATGCGGCACCTCGTCCACGCCGAAAAAACCGGTCTCGCGGCCCCGATCGTCGAATTTCGGAATGGGCGCGGGCTCATAGCCGCCGGCGCCGAGGATGAGCCCCGATATCTCGCCGCGCTGGCCATCGAAAACCGGCGCGCCATAGGTCGGCAGCGGCGGCGCCTCCTGGCCATCGGTGATGAAGAGGAGATCGGCGCCGGTGCGTCGCGCCATCTCGACCGCGCGGAACAGGCCGGCGGAGATGCGGCTGTCGCCCTCCCAGGCCATGCGCCAGTCGAGCGTGCCGATCGCGGCGTCGAGGGCGGCGAAATTCTCGCAGACGTCTATGGGCTCGAACAGAAGAAAGGGCTCGCGCTCGGTGAAGATGGCGAGGCCGACGCGCGAGGGACAGGGAAGATCGGCGACGAGCCGCCGCAAGGCCTGCTTGGCAAATTCGATGCGGCTGGCCGGCGCGCCGTCCAGAGAATAATCGCGCGTGTTCATGCTGCCGGTGATGTCGAGCGTCGCCAGCACATCGGCGCCATTGCGAACCACCTCGGCGCGCGGAAACGCAAAGGCGGCCACCAGCATCGCCAGAGCGAAGGCGAGCGAGAGAAAGCGCGCATCGCGCAAGCGGGCGATCATCATCGTCGGCCTGTCATGGCAGCCCCTTGGGCGCGCCGGGAATATCGGTCCAGATTTTCTTGGGGTCCGCGGGCAGCTCGTCGCCGCCTGAATGCTCGAGCTGCGGATTGTCGCGCACCAGGCGCGCGGCGACGTCGAGATTATATTTCGCGTCCCAGAACTCCGGCCGATATTGCAATGCGCGACGATATTCGCGACGCGCCAGCTCGACGAAGGGACCCGCCGGCTCGAGCTGGCCGCGCTCCAGGAGATCGAAGGCGTGGCGCAGCAAGGCGTTGCCGAGATCATAATGGGCGGTGGCGGAAAGCTCGTCGCGGCCGGCGGCGCCCAGCGGCTCCAGCAGCGCGCGCGCCTTGTCGAATTCCTCGCGCTCGGCCAGAAATTCGATGCGCGCAGCGATGAGCTCGGGCGCAGAAGCAGAATCGGTCTCTATATCTCGCCCCGCGGCGAGCGCGCCGATCGCGGCATTGTCGACGCGCACGCGCCATGCGGCGATGGCGTTTTGCAGCGCCCCGGCGAGCGCCGCGGCGAGCAAAGCGAGAAGAAGCGTCGAACGCCAGCGCGCCAAGAAGCGCGCGAGCGTCTGCAAAAATTGCGCGCGGAGGGCTTCGCTCATGCGGCCCTCTTCGCGAATTGCGGCGACGCGCCTGCGCGCGCCGTCTGCTTCAGACGCGTCTCGGCGAATTTGGCGACGACCAGCACGGAGGTCGCGAAGGCGGCGACGATGAGACTCTGGTCCGTCAGGTCCTTGCGCGGAATGCGCTCGACATAGCGAAACGGGCGACGTTCGAGCCGGTCGATCTCCGCTATGGCGTCGGCCACAGCAGCGGGGCCTTCCGCCTCGAAAGCGCGATAGCCGATGCCGAGCGATTTGAAGAAGAGATCGAGATGGCGCTCCGGCAAGGCCTGCGGCGTGTCCAGCTCGCCGGCGTCCGGCTGGTCGCTTATCCCTTTGGCGCCGCGCGTGCGCAGAAACAGCCAATAGAGATTGGGCCTGATCTTGCGAAAATCGGCGCGCAGCTGATCTTGAATGCGCGGGTCGATGACGGCTGCGCCGTCGGAGACGAGCAATATCACGCGCGATTCGATCTCGCCGCCCGCGGGAAATTGCGAGAGCGCCATTGCGAGGCCGCGACCGATATTCGTGTAGCCGAGGCCCGGCCGGTCGATCGCCTGAATCGCGGCGCGCACCGCCGCGCGATGATTGGTCATCGGCATGACCATAATCGGCGAGGTGGAGAAGGCGGTGACGCCGAAGAGATCATGCGCCCGCCGGTCGACGAAATCCGTCATGAATCGCTTGGCGGCGGAAGCTTTCGACTCCTCGCCGCCGGCCGGCGTGCGGCCGGCGAATGTCTCGTTCATGCTCGCGCTGCGATCGACGAGGATCGAGATTTCCGCGCCTTCGCCATAGCGCTGGATGGCGAGGCCTTCACGAAAAGGCCCGGCGACGGCGAGCGTGCTCGCGCCGATGGCGAGACTGGCCAAGAGGCGCAGCGCCCATGCGACGAGGGTCGAGAGCGCATCCTGCGGCGCGGCGGAGACGGAAGATATGGGCGATAGCCGCAATGGCGAGAAGAGCAGCGGCGCGAGCGCCAGCGGCAGCAGGAAAAGCGCGAGCGGAGAGGCGAGGCCGAAGCTCATCCCACGCTCCTCTCCAACGCCGCCAATGTTTTCGCCAGCGCGAGCAGCTCTGTCGCCGCAAGATCGCCGCCCGCATCGGCGACGCCGAAGAAAAGCGCGCGCGAGCTGTTGAAGAAGCGGCCGAGCGCCTCTTTCACCGATGCGAATTCCGCATGGCTGGACAGAAAGGCGTCGAGGTCCTCGGCGAAGATGCGGCGGCCGGCGGCTTCGTCGATCGCGCGATGCAATGCGAGCATCGCCGCGCGGCGCGACGCCTCGCCGTCGCCCTTCGTCAGAGCGGCGATGCGACGCGCGGCGGCCGCGAAGACGCGCGCGCGGCGACGATGAAACGGCGGCCAGCCACGATCATGCGCGACCAGCGCCAACGCGCCGAATGCGAGCGCGGCGAATATGCCTGCGCGCGCCGCCGGAGTCGTTGCGTCGCCTTGCTCGACGCCGCGGTCCGCGCGCATGTAATCGGTGGGATTGTCGCGGCGCGCCGGCAGCACCTCGCGCAAGGGCGAGACGCCGATCGTCCAGGCGGGCGCGCGCGCGATCTCGCTCTCGCCCTCGCGCAGAAAGCGCAGAGGAAAAGGCGGGATTTGCAGATTGCGCACATCTAGCGCGACATAGAAGAGCTGATAGACGAGCTCTATGTCCCAGCGTGTGAGCCCGTCGCCGATGGGCTGCTCGCGAACATGGACGTCGCGCAGATCGAGCCAATAATCGAGCGCGCCGGGGCGTGGCAGCGACGCCGTCTGCAAGCGGGAGGCGGAATCGGCGATGATCTCGAGCCGCGCAGTCACTAGATCGCCGACGAAGAAGCCAAAGCTGCGATCGGCGTAGAGACGCACGGATTTCACTTCCGCCGCAGCGGGCGCGGCCAGCGCGAGAAGAAGCGAAAGAGCGAAGAACGCTGCGCGCATGTCACAGCCCGAGCAGATGACGCGACAGCGCGTCGGCGTCGAAAGAGTCGCTCATGACGAAAGGCGGGCGTCCATGCGCGAGCGCGAGACGACGCAGCGCGTCGCGCCGCTCGGCCTCGCGCGCGAGCCAGCGGCGACGCAGGCTCGGGCGCATGAAGACGAGCCGCCGCGCGCCGCTCTCGAGATCGTCGAGCTCGACGAGGCCGAAGTGCGGAAGATCGCGCTCTTCCGTGGAATCCGCGACGAGAATAGGCGCGAGATCATGCTGCGCGAGCAGGCTGAAAAGGCGCGTCGCAAAGTCGCGCGGCCAGTGGAAATCGGAGATGAGTAGGACGAGCTTGCGACGCCCGGCGATGAGACCGGCGGCTTCCGTCAGCGCCTTCGCCGAGGCGCCGCGCGGCGCGGCGTCGCGCAAGCGCTCGGCCGCTGCGACCGCGGCGCCCCGCGCGCGCGTCGCCGGCAGCAGAAGATCATTGCGCACTGACTCGTCGCAGGCGATGACGCCGAAACGGTCGCCGATGCGCGTCGCCGAAAAGGCGAGCGCCGCGCAGAGATCGGCGACGAGATCGAGACGGCGCGCCGCGCCCCGAAAGCCCATGGAGGCGGAAAGATCGACCAGCGCATAAACGTCGATGGCGTTGCGCTGCTCGAAGCGACGCACATGAGTCTCGCCGGTCGGGTCGCGCATGGTCGCGCGAATGTCGATACGGCGCGCATCGGGAAATTGAATGAAGCGCGCGTGATCGCGAAACACGCCTATGCCGCCGACATCGACGCCGCCATGCGCGCCGACCGAGCCGTTGGAGACGCGGCCGCGTGGACGATAGGCGAGGTCGAAGCGCTGCATCGTCACGCCTCGCGTCTCAAGGCGCCGGGACCGTCGCGAAAGCGGCGCGGCACAGATCCCGGACAATGTCGTCGCCGCGCATCGCATAGATCGGATCAACGAAGATGCGATGCGCCATCGTCTCGAGGAAGATTTCGCGAATATCCTCCGGCGTCAGCGCGTCGCGCCCTTCGAGCCAGGCGCGCACGCGCGCCGCGCGCACGAGAAAGGCGAGGCCACGCGGGCTCGCGCCGCCGCGCACAAGGCCGCGCATCTCGACATCCGGCAGAGAGACGCCCGCGGCGTAGGGATCGAGCAGCGCATCCCAGAGCTTGGCGACATAGGCCTCGAGCGTCTCGCTGGCGTGGACGCGGTTCTGGATGAGCTCGGCGACAGAGGCCAGCGCGCGATAATCGAAGACGGGCTCGCCGATTTCATCGAGCAGGCGATCGACGTCGTGAAAGCGAGGATCGAAGATCAGCGCGCGCCGCGCGGCCGCATCGCTCGGCGTCCTCATGGATATCTCCATGAGAAAGCGGTCGCGCGCCGCGGCGGGCAGCTCGAATGTCTCCTCCCGCTCGACGAGATTGCGATCGGCGAACACTTGCAGCGCGGGAAAGAAATAGTCGCGATCGAAGGCGGTGACGCTGCGCTCCGCCATCAGCCGCAGCAGCAGCGAATGCACTTGCGGACGCGCGCGATTGATCTCGTTGAAGAAGAAGATGGAGAGATCTTCCGCGTGACGCAGCACCGGGCCGGGCTCGACGCGCGGGCGGCCGTCGTCGGCGAGATAGGTGTGATAGAGGAGGTCGCTCGGCATGAGATCGACCGTGCCCTCTATGCGCGAGAAGGCGCCGCCGAGCGCGCGTGCGACAGCGCGCAGAAGCGTCGTCTTGCCGACGCCTACATCGCCTTCCAGCAGCACATGGCCGCGTGCGAAAATGGCGATGGTCACCAAGCGGATGACGCGATTCTGGCCGAGGACGACGCGCGCGACGCGCGTCTCGAATTCCTGCGCCTTGGCGCGCCAATCGGCCAAGACGGCGTCGGTTTCGGCGGTGTCTGTCACGCTGAACAGGTCCAACAATCTCGTCGGAAGAGAGGACGTTGCGGCCACGATCCCGGGAAGGGGTCCGACGCGTTGTTGTCGAATAACGCCGGACCCGGATCGTGGCCGCATGACGACCGTCCCCGGGGGCGCGGGGACGGCATTCTCGCGCGTGCGCTTACGGAATTTTGGTCACGTCGTAGACGAACGCGCCCGTCTTCTTGAAGTGCTCGGCGCGCTTCTTGTTGCGCTCTTCCATGGCCGCTACGGCGGACTGGTTCTTGGCGAGCTCCTTCGGATCGTGCTTGGGATCGTATTTGGAGCCGGCGACCTTATCCGGAAAGCCGGGCTTGGGCTCCCAGCAATCGCCGGGGGCCTTGCATTTGGTGCCGTCATAGGCCGAGGCCGCGCCGATAGCAGCCGCGTTCATGACGAACGCAACGCCGACGGCCGCCGCAATCTTCAAAACTCCCATCGTGCCTTCCTCCAATTTATGCGCGGCTCTCGCCGCGGCCGCCGCGCCGCTCACGCGTGCGCGACTTTCATTTTCCCGACGTCTTTCATTTTCCCGAGGTCTTGCACTGACCGGGCGGATCGTCGGGGAATGTCTCGTGTCCGGGATAGGGCTTGTATTTCGCGCGCTGCTCCGGCGTCAGCCAGGTCGCTCCGGCAACGGGATCTTTATAGAGATGGCGGACCCAGGCCATGACCTTCAGCATTTCGTCGAGCTGAAGATTGGCGTATTGCGGCCCCATGGACGCCTGAGCGCCGCCGAAGATCGTCGAGAAAAATCCTTCGTCGGTCGCGTTCTGCGGATAGGTCCAATAGGAGTCGTTGAGGCCGGGGCCGATCTTGCCTTCGCCCAAATGGCCGTGGCAACCAGAGCAGGCGGAGAGAAAGAGCTGCTCTCCCTGCTTCAGACAGCTCACATCCTCATTGTAAGGATTGACGCCCGTCTGCATGAATTTCTTCACGCCGGGCGTATCCTTGCCCTCGGGAAGCGCGTCGTCGAAGTTCAGCACTTCGCCGGTGATCGTGTTGCGAAAGGTGATGCCCGCATTCTGCGCGATCGCCGAGAGGGCGATCAGGCTGGCGAAGGCGCCGCCGATCAGGACACAGGCCTTTTTCTTGCTCGATTTCATTTTTGTCGGTCTCTTCGATATTCGCCAAGCGTCAGTGCGCTGCGACCGGATTGACGATAGGCAGAAGCGGAACGCCTTCCGCCGTGAGGATTTGGTCGATCTTCGGCTTGGCGCGATCGAGGCCCGCATTCACTTGCGCGAGCAGTTCCTTGTCCGAAAGGCGCACGCCGACCGATTGGTCATAGTGCTGCCCGATCTTCTGTCCGTCGCTGCGCTTGGAATCGTCGTCGATCAGCGTCATGCGCAGAGGCGTCGGCGAGGATTTGACGAAACGCGCCACATCGGGCGCAAAGGCGGACGCCAGCTCGGCGTTGCCGCTCGCCACCTCGCCGATCATGCGCGCAGGGTCGATCTGCGTATATTGATTGCGCGGCGAACGAAAATTCACCAGCGAATAGAGATAGGCCATGTCGTTCTCATATTCGCCGATCTCCTTCAGCATCACCTCGGCCGGAGAGCCGAATGGCACGGCGATGTGGTTGAAGGATTTGATGCGCGGATCGGACCAGGATTTGAGATCGAGATTCTTCTCGGCCTTGGTCACGAACACATAGCCGGTGCGGAAATAGGGCTTGCTCGTCGCGACGCGCGGATCGCCCGTGTCCAGTCCGATGACGACGTCGCACTGATTCTTGTCGAGATAATCCCTCACGAGATAAATCGCCGGCTTCGACGACCAAACGAATTCCGCCTTGCGGCCCATCGCCTCGGCGAGCGCGACGGCGATGCGGTTCTCGAGGCCGGATTCGTCCTTGAGGGAGAGCGGCGACTGCGCTTCCGAAGCGCAGATGCGCAATGTGTCGGCCTTGCTCGCAGAAGCGGCGGCCGAAGGCTTCGTCTCTTGCGCGAGAGCGCCGGCGACGCCGGTCAGCAGCGCCAGAGCGAGTCCGGAGGCGACGAGACGCGGAGAGGTGATACGCGACATGGGAGCGATCCGATCAGTTTGCATGTGTGGCGATGCCGCCCGGACGCGCTTCATGCATCCGGGCGGCGCGCTGTGTCGGTCGCGAACAGGGGAGGACGCGGCCGACGACTGCCGATGGATCAATGGGCCTTATATTCGCCGAGGTTCACGTCGTCGTAAGGACCCTTGCCGTTCAGCGAGAAGACCATCACGCCGCCGCCCATCTGCGTGTAATTGGCGAGCTGCTTGAACGCGCCCACCGCGCCGAGGCCGGCGGTCGGGTCCTGCAGATCGAACACGAGGCCCACTCCCGGCCAACCGCCGACGCCGTAGAGAATGGCGACATATTCGGTGCCCTTGTGGTTGTAGACGATCGGATAGCCGAGCACGCCGGAGGGAAGCTTGAACTTCCACAGCAGCTCGCCATTATCGCTGTTGCGGGCCTTGATGAAGCCGTCCAGCGTTCCGTAGAACACAATGTTGCCGGCCGTCGCCGTGGTGCCGCCCCAAACCGCGAAGCGCTCGAACTTCTCCCATTTGAACTGGCCGGTGATCGAGTTGTAGGCCTTGATCTGGCCGAGGCCTTCGCCCTTCTGACGATCGCCCTTCGGGCCGGGATACATGTTCAGCGTCGCGCCGACGAAGAACTGACCCGCGCGATAGGGAAGCATGAAGGGCTCCCAATCCATGCAGATGTGGTTCACGCCGAGGAAGAACAGCTGCTTGGTCGGATCGTAGGAATCATGGCCCTGATTGTGATAGCCCATGGCGGAAGGACAAATATCCTTGCCGAGATGGTCCATGCGCGTGCCATACTCCGGATCGCGAACCGGCAGGCCGCTCTTCAGATCGACCGTCTTGAAGACGTTGACCGTGTCGTCGATCTTATCCGCGGAGATGAGATCGCCATTGGTGCGGTCGAGCGTGTAGACGATGCCGTTGCGGTCCGGATGCGTCAGGAGCTTGCGCTCCTTGCCTTCCTTGTCCTTCTGCTCGGTGAGCAGCATGAAGTTCACGCCGGCGAAGTCCCACTCGTCATGCGGGGTCTTCTGATAGCCGAACTTCGCTTCGCCCGTGTCGATGTCGCGGCCGAAGATGGTCATCGTCCATTTATTATCGCCCGGACGCATCGTCTCGTTCCACGGCGCCGGATTGCCCGAGCCGTAGTAGAAGAGATTCGTGCCCGGATCATAAGCGTACCAGCCCCAATTGGTGCCGCCGCCGATCTTCCAGGCGTCGCCTTCCCAGGTCGAAGTGCCGAGGCCCTTCTGGCCGTAATGGGGGTTCTTGCTGTTGAAGTCCTTGCCCAGCAGCACGTCCTCGTCCGGACCGGTCGCGTAAGCGCGCCAGGACTGCTCGCCCGTGTGGACGTCATAGGCCGTCACATAGCCGCGCACGCCGAGCTCGGCGCCGGAGGAGCCGACGAGAACCTTATCCTTCACGACATAGGGAGCGATGGTGAGCGTGGAGCCGACCTTATAGTCGGAATTCTCCATCTTCCACAGGAGCTCGCCGGTCTTGGCGTTGAGCGCCTCGATATGACCATCGAGCAGCGTCTTCAGGATGAGCGGCGGGGTCTTGGAGTCGCCCGGCCAATAGGCCAGACCGCGGTTGACGAGATCGCAGCAGGCCACCGCGCGGGCGGCCGCATTCTGCTTCGGCTTGTCCTGCCAGAGGATGCGGGTCGGATCGTCCAGATCGAGCGCGAAAGTGTTGTTCGGGAAAGACGTGTGAATATACATCTTGCCGTCGACGACGAGCGGCGCGCCCTCGTGGCCGTTGAGCAGGCCGGTCGAGAAGGTCCAGGCGACCTTCAGATCCTTGACGTTGCTCGTGTTGATCTGCGTCAGAGTGCTGTAATTGTCCGAATGATAGTTCTTACCGGGCATCACCCAGTTGTCTTCGCTCTTGGAGAGCTGGTCGAGCTTGTCGTTGGCCGCAGCGACGCCGATCGGCGCCACCGTCAGCACGGCGAGCAGCGATACCGAATTCAGTAGTTTCCTCATCGACGAGTCCTCCTGCAACAGCCATCGCCCGGCGGATCGCAGAGCGGAATGGAGATGTCGCCTCGTGAAGCATCGGCTCGCGATCTCTCGAGCCATGTCTTTGTTTGTCGGCCATCGTCCTCGACGTCGTCGCAACGTTATCGGCGCGAAAAAGCGGAGAGCGGGGCCGGCGAGATATAGGTTTTCGGCCGCGCCTCTGTCTGTATGATTTGTCGGTAATCTGACACGGGAAGAATCGGCATGAGCGCCGAGCCTTCCTCACGACCCCTCGGGTGAGACGTCCTGCTCACGCCGCAGTCGCGCCGTGATGTCGCCAAACTGGCGTCGCCTCAATCGAAGCCGTAGCAGCGGCCGCCGCCCGGCGGCTCGGGATGGCGAGCGGGTCACGGGAAGGGTCGAAATGGAAAGCCTCGTCTGGCTGACGGATATCGATCGAGCGGACGAGCCGCTGCAGGTGGCCATCGAGGCTAGCTCGCCGACGACGCTGCGCGTCCTGGTTCCGAACACGGTGGTCCGTTTCGAATTGCGACGCCACGGCGACGGCCGGCCTTATGAGGGCGCGCTGGGCGGGCGCTATTTTCTCTTCGACCCCGCGCCTGCGACGCCCAAATAGGGCTCGCGGACCTTCGGGAAAAATTGCCGGATAGGCGCGAGCTTCGCGGGCGGCGAAAAAAACATCGCGCGCGGCCCTGCGCTGAAGCTCGCGATCTATCTCCTTCTGCGCATGCAGGCTCGCGTGCGGATTGACAATGATGTGACGTTCGCGGCGCGCGCTGCAATCGAAACGTCGTTCATGTGTCACGAAACGGCAGCACGCGGCGCCTAGCTTTCTCGCCATGCTGCTCGCTTCGAACCGCCGCCTCTCACTCGAACGTCTCGTTCTCGCCGAGACGCTGCTCCTCTGGCGCGAGCGCCTGCTGCGCGCCGATCTCGCCGGCGTGCATTTCGTCGCGCGCTCCACGCAATTCACGCTGGGCCGAATGCTCGCGATCACGATCAGCAAGCTCGGCAATGGCTGGATCTATCCGATCCTCGCCGCGGCGATCTTCTGGCTCGTCGGGCGCGACGCCTGGCCGGTGATCGCGCTCGGCGGACTCAACGCCGCGCTTTTGCACACGCTGTTTCCGATCATCAAGAAGCGCATCGGACGCAAGCGTCCGTTTCACGTCGATCCGCGGCTGACGTCGCTTCTGAAGATACTCGACGAACATTCCTTTCCGAGCGGCCATATGATGACGCTCAGCGGCGTGCTGGCGCCGATCGTTCTCGCCTGGCCTTCGGCCGCCGCTTCCGCCGCTGCGCTCGCGCTCTCCATGGCGTGGTCGCGCATCGCCACCGCGCATCACTATCCCAGCGATGTGCTCGGCGGCGTGACGCTCGGCCTCGCCATGGGCTATCCGCTATCGGCCTGCATTCTCGGCCATTGGTGATCGCTGCCCGAGCGCGGCGAGCGCGCGCTCCAGCGAGCTTTTCTCCTCATGCGCATAAATCGCCATCTCATCGGCGACCTTCGTTCCGAGCACATGCTCGAACGCTTCGCGATTGGCCGAGGCCGATAGCTCGCGGCGTCCGCCCTCTCCGAGATTGGACTGGAAGATTCCCGCCGCGCTCACCGGCAGAAAATCTTCATAGGTGATCGGCTCCGCGACGAGCGCGCCGTCGCGCAACAGAGTCTCGACATCGCCTGTCGCGCCCCGCTTCTCGCCCGGCGCATAGCGGAAGAAGGCGAGGCCCTGCGCGCGCAATGTCGCCGCGTCATCGGGGAAGGCGGCAAAGCGGCGCTCCAGCTCGGCCCTGTAATCGCTCGTCGCGCCATCGCGCGGCGGATTGGCGGCGAGCGTCTCGGCGAGCAATCTGTCATAGAGCGCGCGGCCCTTTGCGGTGAGCGCCGCGCCGCGCTGCTCGATCTCGCCGAAGCGCGCGCGATGCTCGCCGCGCGCCTCATCGCGTCCCGCAAAGCGCACAGGCTCGGCGATGGCCTTGAAGCTCGTCTGGCGCAGCAATATCGGGAACTGCCGTTGCGGCGGGCCTTCGACGATGGATTTCGGATCGAGCCCGCGCTCGGCGAGCGCCTGTTGCGCGGCGTCTATGTCGAGCGTCGGCAGCGTCAGATGATTGATATGCGGGCCGTGGAAGCAGACGACATCGGCGACGAGCGGATGCGCCTTGCGATAGGCCTCGTAGACGCCGGCGGTGACGGTGGCCTCGCCGCGCCAGCGGAAGGTGTGCAGCGCCTCATGCACGAACTCGATCGCCAGCGCTTCGCCGAGCCCGCCATTGGCCTCGAAGATGTCGATGAGATGCAGGCAGCGCGGCGTGAAGATGCGCCGACGCGCGAGAATCTCCTGCGCCTCGCGACGCAGGTCCTCGCCCTCTATGAGTTCCGGACGCAGCAGCGAGGTGAAGATGCGGAAAGGGCAACGCCTGATCGACGCCGCTTCGACAGGCCGGAAGCAGGTCGAATGCACCGGCACGCCGGCGGGCGTGAGATCGTAATAGCCGACCGGATACATGCCCATGACGGCGAAGAGCCGCCGCAGCCCCGCGAGCTCCTCAGGCCGTCCGACGCGAATGGCGCCATGGCGCTCGACGCCGATGAGATCGAAAGCGCCGGAGCGGCGCAGCCGCGCCTCCAGCGCAGGATCACGCGCCAGCGCTTCGCCATCGATCTCGCCGACGATGCGCGTCATCTCCTGATAGCGCGGCACCTCGTCGCGATACATTTGCGTCATCGCCGCGGAAAAGATCGAGCGGATCGTATCGGCGGAAACATGGGTCTCGGTCATGTCGGACTCCTCGAGATCGATCGGCCTAAGGATCACACGTCGAAGACGACGCCTTGCGCGAGCGGCAGAGCGCTCGAATAATTGATCGTGTTGGTGGCGCGGCGCATATAGGCCTTCCAGGAATCGGAGCCCGCCTCGCGGCCGCCGCCGGTCTCCTTCTCGCCGCCGAATGCGCCGCCGATCTCGGCGCCGGAAGGGCCGATATTCACATTGGCGATGCCGCAATCGGAGCCTTCCGCCGAGAGGAAGCGCTCCGCCTCGCGCAGATCGGTCGTGAAGATCGACGACGCCAAGCCATGGCTCACATCGTTCTGCATATGCAGCGCATCGCCGAGATCGCGATATTTCATCGCATAGAGAATAGGCGCAAATGTCTCGCGGCGCGAGACCGGCGCCGGCTCGGCCAGCTCCACCAGCGCCGGCCGCGCGTAATACGCGTCCGGCCGCTCCTGTGCGAACAGGCGTTGGCCGCCGTAGATTTTTCCGCCGATCGTCGCGGCTTCGTCCAGCGCGTGTCGCATGGCGCGATAGGAATCGCCGTCGATGAGTGGGCCGATGAGCGTCTTGCCCTCGCGCGGATCGCCGACCGGCGCCGAGGCGTAGGCGAGCGAGAGCCGGCCGATGAGCTGGTCATAGACGGACTCGTGCACGATGAGGCGGCGCAGCGTGGTGCAGCGTTGGCCGGCCGTGCCCATGGCCGCGAAGGCGATGGCGCGCACAGCGAGATCGAGCGGCGCCGACGGACAGACGATAGCGGCGTTATTGCCGCCGAGCTCGAGAATGGACCGCGCGAAGCGCTGCGCGAGCCGCGGCCCGACGGCGCGGCCCATGGCGGTGGAGCCGGTCGCCGAGACGAGCGCGACGCGGCGATCGTCGACGAGCCGCTCGCCGAGCTCGCGCCCGCCGATGACGAGAGCGGAGAGTCCTTTCGGCGCCTCGCCGAAACGCGCCAGCGCGCGCTCGAACAGCGCATGTGTGGCGAGCGCGGTCAGCGGCGTCTTTTCGGACGGCTTCCACACCAGCGCGTCGCCGCAGACGAGCGCTATGGCGGCGTTCCAGGCCCAGACGGCGACCGGGAAATTGAAGCTGGAGATGATGCCGACGACGCCGAGCGGATGCCATGTCTCCATCATGCGATGGCCGGGACGCTCGGTCGCTATTGTGAGACCGTAGAGCTGGCGCGACAGGCCGACGGCATAGTCGCAAATATCGATCATCTCCTGCACTTCGCCGCGCGCTTCGGAGACGATCTTGCCGGCTTCTATGGTGATGAGCTCGGCGAGCTCATTCTTGGCCGAGCGCAATTCATCGCCGAAGAGGCGCACCAATTCGCCACGCCGCGGCGCCGGAATATTGCGCCATTCGCGATAGGCGGCGTCGGCCTCGCTGATCGCCAAATCTAAAGCATCGCTGTCTTTTGTTTTTGCTCTGGCGATGACTTCGCCGGTAATCGGCGTTCGCACTTGCAAATTCCCATCGCGGAATAGCGCAGACGGAACAGTAATACGAAAGAGCAGCTCCTCAGCTCTCGCTGCGATATCGTTGGTTGCTGCACATGATTCCATAGCTGTGCTTCCCATCTCGTCGTTTTGCTGCTTTATTTGTCTCGCAAATACCCCGTGTTCGATGTATTTGCAACGCGAACGTCGGAGCGGCGTAACGACGCGCTCCACGAGAGAATGGCTCGCAGAGGCGTCGTGTCCCGTGAGCCGCCGATCGCCCGCACTGATGCAAATCGTCGAGGCGACGCCCACATAACGAACCAGCGAGGTCATTCGTTCATGAACGCCAACGTCAAGTCCGTCGATAATCCGCATCGCGCTCGCAATTATGCGCCGCTTCCGGTCACGCTCTCGCGCGGCGAAGGCGCCTTTCTGTTCGATGTGAACGGTCGACGCTATGTCGATATGATGAGCGCCTATTCCGCGGTGAGCCACGGTCATGCGCATCCGCGCATTCTGAAAGTCCTCACCGAGCAGGCGCAGCGTCTCGCGGTTCCGTCGCGCGCTTATTACGACGATCGCCTCGACGCTTTCCTCACGGAGCTGTGCAATCTCACCGGCCTCGATGTCGCGCTGCCGATGAACACCGGCGCCGAGGCGGTGGAGACGGCGATCAAGGCGGCGCGCCGCTACGGCCGCCGCGTGCGCGGGCTGAAAAACCCCGAGATCATCGTGGCCAAGGGCAATTTCCACGGCCGCACGACGACCATCGTCGGCTTTTCTTCGGAGCCGTCCTATCGCGACGATTTCGGTCCCTATGGCGGCGGCTTCCGCGCGGTTCCCTATGGCGATCTCGCGGCGACGGAAGCGGCGGTCGGTCCCGATACCGTCGCCATAATGGTCGAGCCCGTGCAGGGCGAGGCGGGCGTCATCGTTCCGCCGGTCGGCTGGCTCGCCGGCCTGCGTAAGCTCTGCGACGAGCGCGGCCTGCTGCTCATTGTGGACGAGGTGCAGGCGGGGCTCGGGCGCACCGGCGCCTGGTTCGCGTTTCAGCACGAGAACATCAAGCCGGATGGCGTGATGCTCGGCAAGGCGCTCGGCGGCGGCGTGCTGCCGGTTTCGGCTTTCGTCGGCACGCGCGCGCTGATGGATATGTTCACGCCCGGCTCGCATGGCTCGACCTTCGGCGGCAACACGCTCGCCGCGGCGGTGGGGCTCGAGGCGCTGCATGTGATGCGCGACGAGAAGCTCGTCGAGCGCAGCCAGACGTTAGGCGAGCATATGCTGCGCCGTTTGCGCAACATGGACAGTCCCGCGCTGCGCGACGTGCGCGGCAAGGGCCTGTGGGCGGGCGCCGAGATCGATCCGCGCTACGCTACTGGCCGCGAGGTCTGCGAGATGCTGTGCGACAAGGGCGTGCTCTCCACGGTGACGCATCACAGCGTCGTGCGCCTGTCGCCGCCGCTCGTCATTGCGCGCGAGGATTTGGATTGGGCGCTCGATCGCTTCGAGGAGACGCTCGCCGAATTGGTCGAGCGCGCGCGTCCGGCCAAGCGCGCTCTGGCGAGCTGATCGCCGCCTGTCATCGTTGCGGCGCCGAGACGGAGCAGTCTCGGCGCCGTCTTCATGCCAGGAAACGAAAGGACTCGAGATGACGCAGCGGCATTCCATGTTCGAGCCCGCGCGCGCGCCGCGCGAGGAGCGGCGCCAGCGCGTGCTGATGTGCGCGCCGGATGATTTCGACGTGCGCTATGTCATCAATCCCTGGATGGAGCATCAGATCGGCCGCACCACGCGCACGCTCGCGCGGGAGCAATGGCAAAATCTGCGCGCGCTCGTCGCAGAGAACGCCGAGGTGGAGCTGGTTACGCCGGCGGCGGGCCTGCCGGATATGGTGTTCACCGCCAACGCCGGCTTCGTGCTCGGAAACATCGCCGTCGTCAGCCGCTTTCGCGCCGAGGAGCGGCGGCCGGAGGAGCCCTTGTTTCGCGCCTTCTTCGAGGCGCGCGGCTTTCGCGTCGCGGCTTGGCCAGAGCATCTCCCCTTCGAGGGCGCGGGCGACGCGCTCATCGATCGCGGCGCCGAGGTTGTCTGGTGCGGCCATGGCATGCGCTCGGCCGATGAGGCGCCGACGGCGCTGGAGCGCATCATCGGGCGGCGCGTGATCGGGCTCAGGCTCGTCGATCCGCGCTTCTATCATCTCGATACATGCTGCTGCCCGCTGGCCGGCGGCTATCTTCTCTATTATCCGCCGGCGTTCGACGCCGCCTCGCGCGCTGCGATCGAGGCGATCGTTCCGCCCGAGAAGCGCATAGAGATCGACGAAGCGGATGCGATGCGCTTTGCCTGCAACGCCGTCGATCTCGATGGCGGCCTCGCGATGAACGACGCATCGCCGCAGCTGCAGCAGCGCTTGCGCGAGGCGGGCTTCGCGCCCGTCGTCACGCCGCTCTCGGAATTCATGAAGGCCGGCGGCGCCGCCAAATGCCTCACGCTGAAGCTTTCAGAGGACTAACCTTCTCGCCGCGCGGAATGGTCATGGTGAAAGTCGCGCCGGCGCCGAGCTGCGAATCGGCCTCTATGCGCCAGCCGTGGCGCTCGCATGTGGATTTGCACAGAGCGAGGCCGACGCCCGTTCCGGGATATTGCGTGAAGCTGTGGAGACGGCGCAGCGGCTCGAATATGGCCTCGGCATATTTCGGCTCGAAGCCTATTCCGTCATCGGCGACCGAAAGGGCGAGTTCCGGCTCGCGCTGAAGGAAGAAGCGAATATTCGGCGCGCGGCCGGGCTTGCGATATTTGATCGCATTGGAGAGCAGGCTCGAGAGGCAGCGCTCGAATTGCAGCTTGTCGGCCTCGATCAGCACGCCGGGCGGAACCGTTACGGCGATTTGCGCCTGCGTCTGACGGATCAGCTCGGAGAAATCGGAGACGACGGCCTCGATCTCGCGGCGAAGGTCCAACGTCTCCAGCCGCGGCGGCGTCGAGACCTGCCGCGAGAAGGCGAGCAGCCCGTCGACCAGCTGGCGCGCGCGCAGCGCCGAGGCGCGCGCCACCTCGCTCGCATGCGCGGCCTCCGCGAGATCGCCCTTGGCGATCGAAGCTGTGACGATATCCGCGAAGGCGGCGATCTTGCGCAGCGGCTCCTGCAGATCATGCGAGGCGATATAGGCGAAGCGCGCCAAACGCTCATTGGCGAGCTGAAGCTCATCGGCGCGCTCGACGAGCTGCCGCTCGATCTCCTTGTGATGCGAGATGTCGAACACCGTCACGGCGACGTATAAGCGTCCGTCCTCGCGGATCGGCGCGAGGCCGAGATGAATGGGAAATTCGACGCCCGATTTCTTGCGCGCGCGAAGATCCTTGTCGACGCCGAGCAGAATGCGGCGCGGCGCCTTGTAATACTCCTCACGCAGGCCGGCGTCGCGGGCGCGCGCCGCATCCGGCAGCAGCATATCGACGGTGCGGCCGACGAGCTCCTCGGCCGAATAGCCGAACATGTCCTCGGTCGCGCGATTGACATAGAGAATGCGATCGTCGGCGATCAGAAATCGCGCGGCGAAGGCCGATTCGACGATCATCTTCAGCTGCTCGGGCGTCGCGTTCATTGGCGCTGACCATAGGCGATGGTCCTTCGGCGCCTCTATATGGGGAGCGCCTCACGTCGCACGAGAGGGGTGCGGCTTTTGGCCGTCGATCAGCGTCTTCAGCGTGTCGAGATCGATCGGCTTGACGAGATGGAGATCGAATCCCGCATCCTCGCAGAGACGCCGCACCTCGTCTCCGCCGGAGCCGGTGGAGGCGATGAGGAGAAGGTCGCGCCCTTCCGGCGTGGCGCGCAGCTTACGCGCCGTCTCATAGCCGTCCATGATGGGAAGGCCGAGATCGAGCAGAGCGACGTCGGGCTTGAAGCTCTGCGTCAGCTCGAGCGCGCGCATCCCGTCGCTGGCGACGCCGACGTCGTAATTCTCGAGGCGCAGCAGCTCCGCCATGGCCTCGCACACGGCGGCGTCATCGTCGACGATCATGACCTTGCGCCGCGACGTCTTTGTCTCCGGGGGAGCGGCGCGCGCGCCGTCCAGCACATCGCGCACCTTGCGCGCCAGCCGATCGATCGAATAGGGCTTCACGATCAGCTCGACGCCGGGGTCCAGCACGCCATTATGGACGACGGCGTTGGGCGTGTAACCGGTGGTGAAGAGAATCTTCAGATCGGGCCGGCGCTTCCACGCCTCCTCGGCGAGCTTGCGGCCATTGGTGTCGGGCATCACCACATCGGTGAACAGCAGCGAAATATTCGGGTTCACCTCGAGCTGGCGCAGCGCGGCGGCGGCGCTCTCGGCGGCGAGCACATTATAGCCGAGCTCGGCGAGCGTGTCGGCGGTGAGATCGCGCACGCGCACATCGTCCTCGACGATGAGGATCGTCTCACTCTTCTCGCTGCGCGGCGCGGTGCGCGCAGGCGTCGCGGATGTGGTCGTCGCGCTGGCCGGGCCATGATGGCGCGGCAGATAGAGCTTGACCGTCGTGCCGAGCCCCTGCTCCGAATAGATGCGGACATGCCCGCCCGACTGACGCACGAAGCCATAGACCTGGCTGAGGCCGAGCCCGGTGCCGCGCCCGGCGGGCTTGGTGGTGAAGAAAGGATCGAAAGCGCGTGCGACCGTCTCGCGGCTCATGCCGGTTCCGGTGTCGGTGACGGCGATCAGCACATATTGGCCGGGCGGTATGCCCACCTCGCGCGCGGCATATTCCTCGTCGAGATAGGCGTTGCTCGTCTCTATGGTGAGCTTGCCGCCCTGGGGCATGGCGTCGCGCGCATTGAGCGCGAGATTGAGGATCGTCGTCTCGAGCTGGCTGGTATCCGCATAGGCGCGCCATAGGCCGCCGGCGAAGACCGCCTCGAGCCGCACATCCTCTCCCAGCGTGCGGCGCAGCATCTCGGCCATGGACGAGACCATTTTATTAGGGTCGATCGGCTCGGGCGCGAGCGGCTGGCGGCGCGAGAAGGCGAGCAGCCGATGCGTCAACGTCGCCGCATGCTCGGCGCCTTCCAGCGCGCTGTCGAGATAGCGCAGCGTCTCCGCCGGATCGGTCGCGAGCCGCCGCTTGGCGAGATTGACGCTGCCGATGACGACGGCGAGCATATTGTTGAAATCATGCGCGAGGCCGCCAGTGAGCTGGCCGATCGCCTCCATCTTCTGCGATTGGCGCAATTGCTCGGCGAGCTGCTCGCGCTGCGCCGCCTCGGTGGAGAGCGCGGCGTTGACATCGCGCAGCTCCGATTGCGCCGACGCGATCTCGTCGAGCCGGCCGCGCAGCAGAGCGATGGTCGCCGCGCCGATGAGAATGGTGATGGAAATGGCGAGCGCCGCGCCTGCGCGCAGCAGCGAGCCGTTCGTCTCCACGGCGCGCGATTGCGAATCGATAAGCTGCTGCTGGCGAGCGGTCTTGTCGTCGAGGCCGACGCGCAGCCGCTCCATGAAGGCCTTGCCGGAGCCGGCGCGCACGATCGCCACCGCGTCCTCATGCCGTCCGGCTGCCTGCAGCTCCACGGTCTTGGCCATTTCGGCGAGCTTCTCATTGGCCAGCGCCCGCTGCGCTTCCAGCGTATTACGCTCCTCGCCCGGCTCGCTCACCCGCAGCAGAGCGTCGAAATCCGCGCCTATGCGCGCCTTGGCGGCGTCGAAGGGCGCGAGATAGGCCGCGTCATTGGTCAGCAAATAGCCGCGCTCCGCGGATTCGGCCTCTTGGAGCCGATCGAGTATGTTGTGATGGATCCGCTTTTCGCCGATGAGCTGCCGCACGTCGCGATAGTCGGTCGCCTGCTTGCCGACGAAAGCGAAGGCGGCGAACAAGGACGCCGCGAGAATGGCGAAGCCGGCATAGAGAAACGACGACGTGTCGATGAATTTGCTGCGCATGAACATCCTCTCGGCGCAATGGCGGATCGTCCGCTCGCCGTGAGCGGCCGCCTCCCGTCCGGCCCGAAATGTGGCTGAAGCCGCCGCGCGCTTGTCGCGGCGCCGCGAAATTCCCAAATCTCATGGTTGGCGCGCGACCCGATCGCCGCTAGCCTGAACTCTCCACGGGGCTCTCTCCTCTCCTCAAGGCCATGCATCTGTCGCACCTTTTTCATCCGGCGGTTACGGCATGGTTCGCCGATCATTTCCGCAATGCGACGCCCGCGCAAGCGGAAGCTTGGCCCCAAATCAAATCCGGCCGAAATATCCTGATCGCGGCGCCCACCGGCTCCGGCAAGACGCTGGCGGCTTTTCTGGCGGCGATCGACGATCTCATCCGCCAGGGCCTCGCCGGGACGCTGCCCGACGAAACCCGCATCGTCTATGTTTCGCCGCTCAAGGCGCTGTCCAATGACGTCAGCCGCAACCTCGAGGCTCCCCTCGCCGGCGTGCGTGAAAAGCTGAGACAGGCCGAGCTGCCGGACGTGGATATTCGCGTGCTGGTGCGCACCGGCGACACGCCCTCGGCCGAGCGCGAGCGAATGCGCAAGCGCCCGCCCCATATTCTCGTGACCACGCCCGAATCGCTCTATGTGCTGCTCGGCTCCGAATCGGGCCGCAAGGCGCTGGCGACGACGCGCGCCATCATCGTGGACGAGATCCACGCCGTCGCGCCCAATAAGCGCGGGGCGCATCTTTCGCTCTCGCTGGAACGGCTCGCCGCGCTCTGCGGCGACGGATTGCAGCGCATCGGCCTTTCCGCCACGCAGAACCCCATTTCCGCGGTGGCGCATTTTCTGGTCGGCGCGGGCTCGAGCGCCGCGCCGGCGCGCGAGCCCGCTATCGTCGATTCCGGCCATCACCGCGCCCGTGATCTCGCCATAGAGGTTCCCGGCGCGCCGCTCGAGGCGGTGATGTCGGCGGAGGTCTGGACGCAAGTTTACGACCGGCTCGCCGAGCTGATCGCCGAGCATCGCACCACTCTGGTCTTCGTGAACACGCGCCGCCTCGCCGAGCGCATCGCGCGGGAATTGTCGGATCGTCTCGGCGAGGAGGCCGTCACCTCGCATCACGGCAGCATGGCGAAGGAGCATCGCCTTCTCGCCGAGCAGCGGCTGAAGCGCGGCGAGCTGAAAGCCCTTGTCGCGACCGCCTCGCTGGAGCTCGGCATCGATATCGGCGATGTGACGCTCGTCTGCCAGATCGCCTCGCCTCGCTCCATAGCGAGCTTTCTGCAGCGCGTCGGGCGGTCCGGCCATGTCGTCGGCGGCCTGCCCAAGGGGCGGCTGTTTCCCCTCTCGCGCGACGATCTCGTCGAATGCGCGGCGCTGCTCGACAGCGTGCGGCGCGGCGAACTCGACCGGCTCACAATTCCGCATCGCCCGCTCGACGTGCTCGCGCAGCAGATCGTCGCCGAGGTGGCGGCGCAGGAATGGAGCGAGGCCGAGCTCTATGAGCGTTTCAAGCGCGCCTGGCCCTATCGCGCATTGGAGCGCGCCGAATTCGACGATGTGGTGAAGATGCTCGCCGAGGGCTATGCGACGCGGCGCGGACGGCGCGGCGCGCTGCTGCATCATGATGCGGTGAATCACATTCTGCGCGAGCGGCGCGGCGCGCGCATGACCGCGCTCACCTCCGGCGGCGCCATTCCCGAAACCGCCGATTATCAAGTGCTGCTGGAGCCGGAGAATCATATCGTCGGCACGGTGCATGAGGATTTCGCCGTCGAGAGCATGGCCGGCGACATTTTCCAGCTCGGCAACGCCTCCTATCGCGTGCAACGCGTCGAGCGCGGGACCTTGCGCGTCGAGGATGCGCAGGGCCAGCCGCCGACCATTCCCTTCTGGCTCGGCGAGGCGCCGGCGCGCGCCGATGAGCTGTCCCTCTCTGTCTCGCGCCTGCGCGCCGAGATCGCGGAACGTCTGCGCCGGGACCCCAGCGGCGGCGAGGCGCAGCGCTGGCTGATGGAGGAGGTCGGCGTCGCGCCGCCCGCCGCGGAGCAGCTGGTCGAATATCTCGCCGGGGCGCTCGGCGCCTTCGGCGGCGTGCTGCCGACGCAGGACATTCTGGTGCTGGAGCGCTTCTTCGACGAGGCCGGCGGCATGCAGCTCGTCGTGCATTCGCCCTTCGGCGGGCGCATCAATCGCGCTTTCGGCCTCGCGCTGCGCAAGCGTTTTTGCCGCAAGTTCAACTTCGAGCTTCAGGCGGCCGCGACCGAGGACAATATCCTGCTCTCGCTCACCACGGCGCACAGCTTCGAGCTCGCCGAGGTGGCGAAATATCTCCACTCGAGCAGCGTGCGCGGCGTGCTGGTGCAGGCGATGCTCGCCGCGCCAATGTTCATGACGCGCTGGCGCTGGACGGCGGGAATCTCGCTCGCTCTGCCGCGCTTCCAGGGCGGCAAGAAAACGCCGCCGCAATTTCTGCGCATGCAGGCGGAGGATTTGGTCGCCGCCGTCTTTCCCGATCAGATCGCCTGCGCCGAAAATCTTGCCGGCGAGCGCGAGGTTCCCGACCATCCGCTGACGAACCAAACGATTTGGGACTGTCTGCACGAGGCGATGGACATCGAAGGGCTCGAGCGCTTGCTGCGGCGCATGGAGTCTGGCGAGGTGCGCGTCGTCGCCTGCGATCTCACCCAACCTTCGCCGCTGGCGCTGGAGGCGCTGTCGGCGCGGCCTTACGCTTTCCTCGACGACGCCCCGCTCGAGGAGCGCCGCGCGCAGGCGGTGATGGCGCGACGCTGGCAGGACCCGCAGAGCGCCTCCGATCTCGGCCGGCTGGACGAGGAGGCGATCGAGCGCGTGAAGAGCGAGGCCTGGCCCGAGCCCATCGACCCGGAGGAGCTGCATGACGCGCTGCTGTGGATCGGTTGCCTCACAGAGGCGGAGGTCGCCGCCGCGCCGGATTGGGCGGGCTGGCTCGAGGCGCTGGCCCGCCAAAAGCGCGCGACGCGTTTCGAGACCGGGCAGGCGGCGTTCTGGGTCGCGGCCGAGCGGCTGACGCAATTTCACGCCCTCTGGCCCAAGGCGCGGCTGGCGCCGAAGATTTCGCCGCCCGAGAGCGAGGCGCCGGCGCTATGGTCGGCCGAGCAGGCGCTGATCGAGATTTTGCGCGGTCGGCTCGAGGGGCTGGGTCCGGTCACGCAAACGGGGCTCGCCGCGGCGCTCGGCCTCGAGCCCACGAGCCTCGCGACGGCGCTCGTCGCGCTGGAGGTGGAAGGCACGATCATGCGCGGGCGTTTCCTGCCCGGCGCCAATGACGAGCAATGGTGCGACCGCCGCCTGCTGGCGCGCATCCACCATTACACGATCAAGCGTCTGCGCGCGGAGATCGAGCCGGTGGCGGCGCGCGACTTCCTGCGCTTCCTCTTCGATTGGCAGCATGTCGCCGAGGACGCTCGGCTGAAGGGGCCGGAGGCGCTGCCTGCCGCACTCTCCGGGCTCGAGGGATATGAAGCGCCGGCGGGCGCGTGGGAGACGGAAATTCTCCCGGCCCGCCTCTCCGATTACGAGACCGGATATCTCGATTCGCTCTGCCTCTCCGGCCGCATCGCCTGGGCGCGGCTGACGCCGCCCGCCGCCACCAAAGGCGCCCGCGCGGTCTCGCCGATCAAAAGCTCGCCGGTCGCCCTTTTGGAGCGGCGACGGCTCGGCGATTGGACCTCTATCGCCACCCCCACCGAGCCGCCGGCGCTGAGCGGCCGCGCGCAATTGGCGCTCGAAACGCTGCGCGCCGAGGGGGCGCTGTTCTTCGAGGAGCTGGTCGACGCCTCGCGGCTGTTGCGCTCGGAGCTGGAGACGGCGCTGGGCGAGCTGGCCGCGCTCGGCCTCGTCACTTCGGATAGTTTCGGCGGGCTGCGCGCGCTGCTCGTGCCTTCCGAGAAGCGCAAGCCTTTCGACGGCGCGCGGCGGCGCGGCAAAGTGCTTTCCTTCGGCATGGAGAGCGCCGGGCGCTGGTCGCTCATTCGCCGCGCCTATGCGCCGCCGGGCTCGCAAGCGCGTCATGCTTGCGTGGAGCACATCGCGCAGGCGCTGCTGCGCCGTTATGGCGTCGTCTTCTGGCGCCTTTTGGCGCGCGAAGGCGGCTGGCTGCCGCCCTGGCGCGATCTCTTGCGCGTCTATCGACGGCTCGAGGCGCGCGGCGAAATTCGCGGCGGGCGTTTCGTCGCCGGCTTTTCCGGCGAGCAATATGCGCTGCCGGACGCCGTCGGCCTGCTGCGCGAGATTCGCCGCCGGCCGGCCGACGGGCAATATGTGTCGCTGTCGGCGGCCGATCCGCTCAATCTCATCGGCGTGCTGACCCCGGGCGGCAAGCTCGCCGCGCTCACCGGCAATCGCCTGCTGTTTCGCGACGGATTGCCGATCGCCGCGCTCGCGGGCGGCAAGATCGAATTTCTGACGAGCGTCGATGAGGCGACGCGATGGGAGGCGGAGAAGCGCCTCATCCGCTCGGCGGCGCGGGGGCAGCTCGCCGATCTGGCGTGATCACGTCTTCTCGCCATAGCGCATCACGCGCACTTTCTCGAGCGTGACCAGCCCGCCGCTCATCATCGAGTCGAGCGTCGGCAGAAAGGCGTCGATCTTCTCCTCTTCGTCGACGATCTCTATGACAATGGGGAGATCTTCCGAGAGGCTCAATATCTTCGTCGTGCGCAGCCGGCTGTTATGGCCGAATCCTACAGGGCCGCGCAGCACGGTGGCGCCGGCGAGGTGCAGCGCGCGCGCCGTCCGCACGATCGCCTCATGCAGCGGTCGCCCTTCGAATTTCTCGTCCTCGCCAATGAAGATGCGCAGCAGAGTCGCGTCTCGAGGCAATTGCATCGTCAGGCTCCTTTCAGCGCGTTGAGATGAGCGGCGGCGACATGTCCGAGCCAGACGGCGAAAAGGCAGAGCCCGAACGACAGGCCGATATTGGCGAGCGCAGCGAAGGCCTCGCCGCCGCGCGCCAGATTGAGCGTCTGCAGGCCGAAGGAGGAGAAGGTCGTATAGCCCCCGCATAGGCCGATCATCACGAATTGGCGCGTCTGCGTATCGACGAAGAGACGGCCGTCCCCCGGCGACGTGAGCGTCGCGAAAAAGCCGATGGCGAAACAGCCGGAGACATTCACGATCAGCGTGCCCCAGGGAAAGGCCTCGCCGAAGCAGCGGGAAACGACTCCAGAGAGCCAATAACGCGCGACGCCGCCGATCGCGCTGCCGATCATGATGAGAACATAGATCATCTCGAGCCTTTGCCGGTAGGGGCTTCGCGCGAGGCCGATCGCGGCCTCGCGCGTTGCAGAGCTTTATTGGGCGGTCTCTTTGCTCGCTTCCTCGAGATGCGAGAGCGCTTCCTTCGCCTGCTTGGTCGCGGCTTCGGTGTGGTTCGCCTGCCCCTCCTCTATCGCCGCCTTTATATGGACGATCGCCTCGGCCATGTGCGGATTGGGCTTGAACTTCTGAAGGCCCTCGGCTTTCTCGAGCGCGAGATCGGCGTGATAGGAGAGCAGGCCGGCGTCATGCAGCTTGCCGCCGTGGGTGATCGCTTCATTGACGTGATAGATCGCCTGGTCCAGCCGGTCGTCGGCGCGAGCGAGCGTCGGCCCGATGAGCGCCGCGAGGCCGAGGCTCGCGGCGAGCCCGAATTTGCGAATTTTCATTTCACTCTCCTCATTTCGACCGTTGCGGTCGACGTTTCGGATTCGATTTTTTCGTCGCCGGCCGCGCCGACGCGGCGCAGCCGGTGAACGCGGTCATTCGAATCTCATTGGATTGGCCGTGACCGCCCGGCCGAGGGCGCGCGCCTCTGCGCGACGAAGCTCGATCGAAAGCGCGGCGACGATGCGCGCGCATTCGACGGATCGGACTTTACGAAACGGAAAAACCGCGGCGATCGGACTCATGACGGACTCCTGCCGAGCGAATAGATCGCTCTCTCCGACGATCGGTCGATCATCGGACATCAGCAGGAGTCATCAGCCTTTGCGGCGGTTGAAGGGGGACCCCATCCCCCGGCCGCACGCGCGAGCGGCGGCCTTGGCGAAATTGGTATCTGAGCGATGAGACAGCGTCAAGAACGAGCTGGAGCTGAGCCGTCTCGCGCTCGTCGATCGAAGCGCCGCCGCCGGCGGCAATGTCGAAAGCGCTTGCGCGGACGGGTTCTCATGGCTGAAAAGAATTCATGCGTCTCCGATCCGACTTTTTCGTCTCCGCCCTCATCCGCCGCGCCGAGACGGCCGGCTCCGTCGCCATGCTGCGCCGCCGCGGCTCCGAGGAAGCGGGCGCGATCTTCGTGAAGATCGACCGCCTGGATGGACGCGCGGCGCTGCTCGGGCCGGCGCCGCAGAGCGTGGATTTGCCGGAAGGCGTCGATCGCCTTTTCGCGCGTCTGCACGCGGATGAATGGGTGACGCCGCTGGAGGCCGAGGAGCGCGCCCGCAAGGAGATCGCCTTCGATCCGGATTTATGGCTAGTCGAGATCGAGGATCGCGAGGGCAAGAGCTTCGTCGATATCGCGGCTCGAACGGCCTGAGCCGCTCGGTCGAGGACGACCCATGCGCATTCGCCCCGCTCGAAACAGCGACGCGCCGGCGATCTGGCGCGTCATCGGCCCGACCATCCGCGCCGGCGAGACCTATGCGCTCGATCGCGACATGAGCGAGGCCGACGCCCTCGCCTATTGGCTGGGCGCGGATCGCGAGACCTTCGTCGCGGAAGACGACGAGGGGAGGATCATCGGCTCCTATTACCTGCGCGCCAATCAGGCCGGCGGCGGAGCCCATATCTGCAATTGCGGCTATATGACCAGCGCCGAAGCGGCCGGTCGCGGCGTCGCCCGCGCAATGTGCGCGCATTCGCTGGATCATGCGCGCGAGCGCGGCTTTCGCGGCATGCAGTTCAACTTCGTCGTCGAGACGAACATCCGCGCCATCCGCCTATGGCGCTCTTTCGATTTCGAGATCGTCGGCCGGCAGCCGCGCGCCTTCCAGCATCCGACGCTGGGCTTGGTCGACGCCTTGGTGATGTTTCGTCAGCTCGGCGCGCCGGAAGGCTGAGCCGCGCGATATTTCTCCCAGCCGGCGGCGCGCAGGCGGCAGGCGGGACATTCGCCGCAGCCATAGCCCCAGTCGAAGCGCTTGCCGCGCTCGCCGAGATAGCAGGTGTGGCTCTCCTCGACGATGAGCCGCACCAGCGGCTCGCCGCCCAACTCCTCGGCGAGCTTCCAGGTCGCGGCCTTGTCGATCGACATCAGCGGCGTGAGGATTGCGAGCTTCCGGTCCATGCCCAAAGTCAGCGCTGTCTCCACCGCGCGGATCGTCGCGTCGCGGCAATCGGGATAGCCGGAAAAATCCGTCTCGCACATGCCGCCGACGAGACTGCCGATCCCGCGCCGATAGGCGAGCGCCGCCGCGAAGGTGAGGAAGAGGATGTTCCGCCCCGGCACGAAAGTATTTGGCAAGCCCGAGGCGTCGAAGGCGATCTCGGCCTCGCGCGTCAGCGCCGTGTCGGAGATGGCGCCGAGCGCTTCTATGGAGATGGTGTGGTCCTCGCCGAGCCGCTCCGCCCACAGCGGCGAGATGCGCTTCATCCCCTCCCGCAGCACGCCGCGTTGCTCGAGCTCGACGCGATGACGCTGGCCATAGTCGAAGCCGACGGTCTCGACGCGCGCGAAGCGCGAGAGCGCGAAGGCGAGGCAGGTGGCGGAGTCCTGCCCACCGGAGAAGAGGACGAGGGCGGAGTCTGACGCGCTCGGGGAAATCATATCGGTCATTCTCGGACGCAGAAAGAGGGCTGCCGGCAGACTATATCGCTCTTACAGGAGCCGCCGCCAGCGCCCCTCACGCCGCCGCGTTGCGTCTGCGCTCGAGGCTGGCGAATTGCGGGGCGTCGTCGTCGAATTTCGGCAGCGCGTTCATCACGCGCTCCGGCGGGAAGACGACGATCGCTTCCGTGCCTTCGCGCACTCTCGACTTCAGCTTGAACAGACCGCCGTGCAGATCGACGAGGCCCTTGACGATGGGCAGGCCGAGGCCGGTGCCTTCCTCCGCATTCTTCTGGGCCAGCGTGCCGCGGCCGAAGGAGGACATGACGACGGCGATCTCCTCCTCTGGAATGCCCGGACCCGTGTCGCGGATCGCCACATATTGCCCGCCGGCGCTGGTCCAGCCGATCTTGAGCGTCACCTGGCCGCCCTGCGGCGTGAATTTGATGGCGTTGGTCAAAAGGTTCAGCACGATCTGCCGCACCGCGCGCTCATCCGCCCAAATGCGCGGGAGATCGGGCTCCTTGGCCTCGATCATCTCTATGCCGCGCTTTTGCGCGCGAATGGTCAGCAGATGGCGGCAATCCTCGACGACGCCAGCGAGCGAGACGCTCTCCTCCTTCAGCTCGTAGCGGCCCGCCTCGACGCGCGAGAGATCGAGAATCTCGTTGATGAGCATCAAGAGATGCTGGCCGCTCGAGTGAATGTCCTGCGAGTAATCCTTATAGGCCGCCACGGCGTGGACGCCGAACAATTCGTTCTTCAGCACTTCCGAGAAGCCGAGAATGGCGTTGAGCGGCGTGCGCAGCTCATGGCTCATTGTGGCGAGGAAGCGCGATTTGGCGAGATTGGCCTCCTCGGCGCGGCGACGCGCCTCGTCGGAATTGGCCTTGGCGTGCTCGAGCTCGCCGATGAGATCGTCCTTCTCGATACGGAAGAACAGGCTCTCGCGCGTCACATGGTGAAAGCGCTTGGCCAGCACGACGAAGAAGACCTGCGCCGCGCCCACCAGCGCCAGCAGCGAGAGGCTCGTATCCTCTATCCCGTCTATGCGCAGGCAGACGACGATGGCGAGCGACATGGGCGTGATCGTCGCATAGACGGCGAAGGGTATGGTCGCCGTCACCATAGTATTGAAGGCCGCCGCCAGCATCAGCATGGCGGTGACGAAAGCCTTGGCGTTGGGGTCGCTCGCCTGCAGCAGCAGCAGCGCCATCGCCGCCCAGACGAGGCCGTGCAGAAATTCCGCGGCGACGAATTTGCTGCGCCAGCCGACCACATTGATCTCGTCGTCGGAAAGACGCTCGAGCTTCTTGGCGAGGCCGTAGCACAGCAGCAGGCTGGAGAAGGCCAGCACGGTCCAGATGACGTCGAGCTCGCCCTCCATCCAATAGCGGGTGAGCGCCGCCACCATGGCGATGAGCGCCGTGGCCGGCACGGCGGAATGGATGCGGGCGGAAGCATAGGCGCGCAGCAGGCCGACGTCGCAGCCGCGATGGCCGGTGTCCGAGGTGGTGAGCTTCTCACGCGCCGCGCGCACCTCGGCGCTGCGGCGTCGGCGCTCGGCGACGATGCGCGGATCCTTGCCCCGGCCTCGCTCGATCATCTCGGCGGTGATGTCATTCATGATACGCTGGACCCGCAAGCAACGAAATTCTCGCCTTCGAACGGCGACCCCGAAAAGGGAAACGCCGTCACGACCTTTCCAGAAGCCGAAATAAATCTCCGCAATCTAGGCGTCAGGTCGAGCGTCGCCGATAATGGGACGGAAACGTTAACGGGGGACTCACGACATTTGTCGAATTTGATGGAATGGTCCCGCGAGGGAACGCAAAAGTGACCTTTTCCACCGAAAGCGAAACCGTTCTGGCCGCGCTCGTCGCCGATGTCGGCGCCTGCCGCATCTGCGTCGAGCGGCCGCAGGGCGCGCCTCTGCCGCATGAGCCGCGGCCGGTGCTGCGCGTCTCGCCGCGAGCGCGGCTGCTGATCGCCGGCCAGGCCCCCGGAATGCGCGTGCATCGCTCCGGCCTTCCCTTCGATGATCCGTCCGGCGATCGACTGCGCGATTGGATGGGCGTCGACCGCGAGACTTTCTACGATGTCTCGCGCATCGGCGTCGCCGCGATGAGCTTCTGCTTTCCGGGCTATGACGCCCATGGCGGCGATCTGCCGCCACGCCGGGAATGCGCGCCACATTGGCGCGACGCGCTGTTTTCGGCGCTGCCGCGGGTGGAGACGATTTTGGCGGTCGGCAAATATGCGCAGGCCTATCATCTGCGCCGTCTCGGCGTCGCGCTGCGCGCGAGCGCGAGCGTCACTGAAGCGGTCGGCCGCTGGCGGGAGTTTTCGGCGTTCACCCCGAAGATCATCCCGCTGCCGCATCCCTCCTGGCGCAACACGGGCTGGCTGAAGCGCAATCCCTGGTTCGCGGCGGAGCTCCTGCCGGTGGTGCGGGCGGAGGTCGCCCGGCTGGCCGGGGCGGACGGCCCGGGCGAGAGCGGAAGCTGCGCCGCTTTCGGCGGCGATATTGCTTCGCAGCGCGAAAGCTGATTAGTCCTGTCCCACTTACGAAGCTCCCGGGGATGAAGCGGGAATGAACCACTCACAACGGCCGCCGAAGCCGATCGGCGCGGCCGTCCCGGCGCCCGCCGACGCCTCGCCCGCGGATCTCGATCCCACGGATTGGGAGGCGTTCCGCGCCGAGAGCCATCGCGCGCTCGACGCCATGATCGACCATCTCGCCACTCTGCGCGAGCGGCCGGTCTGGCGCGAGCCTTCAGCGGAGGCGCGCGAGCGCTTCCGGCGCCCGCTGCCGGCCGAGGGCCATGGCCTCTCCGCCGCGCTGGAAGATTTCGAGCGCTTCATCCAGCCCTACGCCAATGGCAATATCCATCCGCTGTTCATGGGCTGGGCGCAGGGCGCCGGCACGCCCGTGGGCATGATCGCGGAAATGCTCGCGGCCGGGCTCAACTCCAATTGCGGCGGCCGCAACCATATCGCGCTCGACGTCGAGCGGCAGATCGCCGCCTGGATGGCGGAGGCCTTCGGCTTCCCCCTGGATGCGTCCGGCGTCTTCGTCACCGGCACTTCGATCGCCAATTTCCTGTCGCTGCTGGTCGCGCGCGAGCATGCGCTCGGCGAAAAGAATGTGCGCAAGAACGGGCTGAAGGCGCTCGAGGAGCAATTGGTCGCCTATGCCTCGCGCGAGGCGCATAATTGCGTGCGGCAGGCCATGGAGCTGGCCGGCCTCGGCGCGCGCCATTTGCGGCTCATCGAGTCGGACAGTTCTCATTCGCTGCGCATCGACGAGCTGAAGCGCGCCATTGCCGAGGATCGCGCCGCGGGGCTGCATCCGTTTCTCGTCGTCGGCACGGCGGGCTCCGTCGATACCGGCGCGATCGACGATCTCGACGCGCTCGCCGACATAGCGAAGGCGGAAGATCTCTGGTTCCATATCGACGGCGCCTTCGGCGCGCTGGCCGTTCTCTCGCCGGCGCTGAAGCCATTGGTGAAGGGCCTCGAGCGCGCCGATTCCATCGCCTTCGATTTCCACAAATGGCTGCATGTGCCCTATGACGCGGGCTTCTTCCTCGTCCGCGACCCGGAGGCGCATCGCCGCGCCTTCGCCGCCAACGCCGCCTATCTGACGCGCGCGCCGCGCGGGCTCGCGGCCGGCGAGATATGGCCTTGCGATCTCGGCGCCGATCTCTCGCGCGGCTTTCGCGCGCTGAAGACCTGGTTCACCATAGAAGTCTTCGGCGCGCAGCAGCTCGGCGCCTGCATCGAAAAAAGCTGCGCATTGGCGCAGCGGCTGCGCGGCCATATCGAAGCCTCGCAGACTTTCGAGATGCGCGCGCCGGTGGCGCTCAATGTCGTCTGCTTCGGCGTGAAGGACGACGATGAGAGCGGCCGGCTCAATCGCGAGATCGTGATGGAGCTGCATGAGAGCGGCGAGGCGGCGCCCTCGCTCACTCTGCTCGACGGGCATCCGACGATCCGCGCGGCGATCTTCAATCACCGCACGCGCGAGACGGACATAGACGACTTCATGCAGATGCTGGAGCGCGCCGCGCAACGCGCCCGCGGCGAGCCGCCGCTGGAGCCGCTGCCGGAGCCGCGCGAGGAAGGCGAGCCGCTCTCGCAGGATTGAGCGAGCGGCGAGCTGGCGTATCGCTTGCTTTTATCGTGCGAGGAAGGCCGCCGAGGGCGGCCGCTCACGAAAGGCGGCGTTCATGAACGTCCTCGCCATCATCTCCGCCGCGACGACGCAGGACGGCCGAGCGACCGGCGTGCTTGCGCCGCTCGCCGGCGCGCCGCTGCTGGGACGGCTGCTCGATCGTCTCGCCCATGCGGAAAAGCTCGCCGGCATCGTCGTCACCACCAGCGATGAGCCGGACGATGCGCCGATCCGCGAATTTTGCGCCGCGCGCGGAACGCCATGCCAGACCGGCGCGCGCGACGATCTCATCGGCCGCCAGCTCGCGGCGATGGCGGCGGCCGCTGCCAAGGGCGGCGTCTCGCTCGACGCCCGCAATCCGCTCATCGATCCGGCGCTCGTCACCCAGGTCGCCGATCTGCTGCAAATGACCGATGGAATGCTGGATTGGATCGGCAACACTCTGGCGCCGGCCTATCCGCGCGGCATGGAGATCGACGGCTTCACCGCCGCCGCGCTGACCGAGGCCGAGAAACGTTGCGGCGAGCCGGAGCAGCGTCGCCGCGGCCCGGCTTTTCTGCGCGAGCACGGCCGAATCTATCGCCCGTTGAGCCTGAAGGCCCCGCCGGAGGTCGCGCGGCCGGATGTGCGGCTCGGCGTCGAGAGCCTCGCCGATCTGCCGCGCATAGAGGCGATTTTTCAGAGCTTCGAGGGCCGCACGGATTTCACGCTGGCGGAAATATTGGCCGCCGCCGATCGGCTGGCGGCGCAATAGAGTGTTTTCGAGCGAAGTGGGAACCGGTTCGCGTGAAGAAAACACGACAGAACCAAGACTCTAGAGTCTTTTCGGTTCGATCCGAACCGGAAAGGCTCTAGCGCGTTTCCGAGCGGCGCGCCGCGCCGTCACTCCACGCCGGCGACATGGGTTCCATGGGTGACGGCGGCGCCGGCGCGCAGCGCCGCGGCGATGAAGACCGTCTCGGCCAGCTCCGTCTCGGTCGCGCCGGCGGCGATGGCCTGCTTGCGATGGATCTCGAGGCAATAGGCGCATTGCGTCGTCATGGCCACGGCGAGCGCGATCAGCTCCTTGTATTTCTTTGGAATAGCGCCATCTGCCATGGCCGCGGCGTCGAATTGCTTGAAGGCCTCCCAGGCGGCCGGCGCAGAGTCGCCGATCTTTTTGAGCCGCTTCACATTCTGCATATCGTACATGGCCTTCCCTCCTTGTGAATAGAGCCTACCTATCAGATGATAGGTTAACACCATGCGCCATTGACGAAGAGCCTGTCAATGGCGCTACTCCCCCGGCGGAAGGACGGAGCAGAATGACGACTGCGCGACGCGGCGAGGCGACGGCCGCGAGGATTCTGGACAGCGCGGAGGAGCGGCTCTGCCGCTACGGCTATAATGGCGTGAGCTTTCGCGACATCGCCGCGGATGTCGGGGTGAAGAGCGCCAGCGTCCATTATTTTTTCCCCACCAAGCCGGCGCTGGTCGCCGCCGTGGCGCGGCGCTACGCCGATCTTTGCCTCGCGGAGCTGGGCGATCCGCAGTCGCGAACGCCGGCGGAGGCCGTGGCTCTGGTGGCGGAAATGTTCCGCCGCACCGTGGCGGAAAAGAAACGCATGTGCCTTTTCGGCATGTTGGCGGCGGAAGTGGGCGGCCTGCCTTCCGATGTCGGCGCGGAAGCGCGGCGTTTCTTCGCCGAGACGCTGGCCTGGCTCCGCCTCGCCCTGCGCGGCGAGGCGGCCGAGGCGGAGGCTATGCTCGCGGCTTTCGAGGGCGGCGTGCTGCTCGCCCGCGCCATGGATGATCCGGCCATGCTGGAGAAGGTGACCGAGCGCCTGACTGCCCGTCACTTCACCGTGAGCGGATAACCGGCGACGACGAGATAGAGCCTCCCCGCCGCTGTGGCGACAGCCTGATGCAGCTCGCCGGCGGCGTCGCGAAAGCGCCGCGCCAGCGCATTCTCCGGCACAATGGAGAGGCCGACCTCGGAGGAGACGAGCACGGTCGGCGCCCGCCGCTCGGCGAGCGCTTCGAGCAGCGTCGCGCGATCGGCGCGCAAATCCGCTTCGGCGAGCAAGCGATTGGTCAGCCACAGCGTGAGGCAATCGACCAGCAGCGGAAGCTCCGCGGGGGCCTCGCCAATGGCCGCGGCGAGCGCCTGCGGCGCCTCGACCGTGCGCCAATCCCCGGGGCGCCGCTCTCTATGCGCGGCGATTCGGATCTGCATCTCCTCGTCGAAAGCCTGCGCCGTGGCGATATAGGTCCAGGGGCCGGGCTCGGCGGTCACGAGCCGCTCTGCGAAGGCGCTCTTGCCGGAGCGAGCGCCGCCGAGGACGAAGGTCACATGTGGATTTTCGGTCATGCCCGACGGCGCCGAGCGGAATGCGCGCGGCGCCGGCCCCTATTTGGACTTGCGCGTTCGATTGCGAAAATCGCTTCGCACTTTTCGGGACGATGCGCCAGAGGCGCCCCTCTCTCCGTCGAGCGGCGATCGAAGCACACACCTCCTCGCCCTCGTCCCCGCGACGTCATGGCCGGGCTTGGCCCGGCCATCCACGCCGGGACGCCGAGGCGTCTTAGAAGGTTCGCGTAACTCCGAAGCTCCGATGGCGTCCGCCAGGGAGAATGAATCCGTCGATAGCGGGCGTTTTCCTTCGGTTTCTCAGCTGCTTGGCGTGGATGGCCGGGACAAGCCCGGCCATGACGGCCACAGTGTCTAGCGATGCGTGAATCCGATAGCCGCCGAGCAGGACGGACGAGCCTCACGCCGCCAGAGCGGCGCGCGCCTCGTTCTTGATGCGCTCGACCATGGAGCGGACGCCATTGCTGCGCTGAGGCGTCAGATGCTGGGCGAGGCCGAGCTCGGTGAACAGCGGCATGGCGTCGAGACCGGCGATCTCATCGGCCGGACGGCCGGAATAGAGCGCCAGAATCAGCGCGACCAAGCCGCGCACGATATGAGCGTCGCTGTCGCCGCGCAGCGACAGGATCGGCGCGCCGCGGCCCTCGCGAATCACCTTGCTGTCGAGCCAGACCTGGCTCGCGCAGCCGCGCACCTTGTTCTCCTCGGTGTGGGCTTCCTCCGGCAGCGGCTCGAGAGTGCGGCCGAGCTCGATGAGATATCGATACCGATCTTCCCACTCGTCGAGCATTTCGAAATTGCCGATGATCTCGTCTATCACCATTGTTCGCTCGCCCGCTCGAGACGCCTTTCCGACAGTTATATGGCTACTGTCCGTTTTGGCGCAATCGCCAGCGATGATGCAATCACGGCGCCGCGCCGAGACCGGCGGGCCGCCGCGGCGGCTCGACCGCCGCCGTCGCGCGGCCGATTCGCTCCGCCGCCTGCAGGCAATCCATCGGATGCGCCATGCAATGGTCACGCGCGACAGCGACGATTCGGCTGGACGCCTCCTCGGCGAGATCGGCGAGCGCATCGCGCGCCAAGCCGACGGGCGAGGGCTCGGATTTCGAGGGCTCGGATTTGGCGGAAGCCCGAGGTCTGGCGGGAGGAATGACCGAGGCCGCAGCGGGGACCCGCGCCGCCACGGCGGGGTCGCGCGGCGCAGGTCGCCGCTCGGCGTCACGCAGAATGACGAGACAGATAACCCCAAAGAAAAACAGACTCTTGAAGAGAAATCCCACGGCCGCCGCCTCGCTTCGCCGGCGGGGAGCCGCCGCGCGCGAGAGAAACGATGGCGCGCCGCCGTTACCGCTTCGTAAATGCGGCGCGGGGCTAAGAAGTCGCAAACCATATGCGCCGTTCAGCGCCCGTAAAAACCGAAATCTTCCATTTCTGTGGTCGGTTTAGCAGTCACTTAAGACCGATTTGTCACATTGCCCTCAATCGGGAGCGTGTGATTTTGCGTAAGCCAGCTGCACCTTGGGCGACCGTGTCGAATGAATGGATCGAGCGTCTGGCGCAATCCGGGCGGGCGATCGATTCGATGGAGCGCGCGCGTCGCGAAGCCTTCCTCCTGTCTCATCTCGTTCTGGCCGCCGGCGTGCTGATCGCGGCGCCGCTGTGGATCGTCGTCAATGGCGCGCCGACGCTCGGCGAGAGCGCGATCTTCGCTCTGGCGCAATTGCCGCTGCTGTCGGTGGTCGCCCTGCTGCGCCTCGACAATTTGAGGACCGCCCAATCCATCGCCGCCTTCGGCTGGCTGGCGCTGGCCGCGGCCTGCCTCTTCACCGGCGCGCATGTCGGCGCGGCGGCGCCCTTCGGCGCGCTCGCTCTCATAGAGGCGACATTCGCCTGCGATCTCATCCTCGTTTCGGCGACGGCCTCGGCCGCTCTCGCCATGCTCGCCGTCGCGGCCCTCACGGCGGCGACCGGCGGCGGATTTTTCGAGACGCTGCTGGCGGCGCCGCTGGTCCTCTATGTCGTGCTGCTCGCCCGCAGCGCGGGGAAGGTCGAGACGGTCCGCGCCGAGGCGGAGGCGCGCAATCGTCGCGATCTGCGGCTCGTCTCCGAGGCGGCGGGCGATCTCGTCATCGGCTTCGACGAGGGCGGCGCGGTCGCCTCTGTCGTCGGAGAGGCCGCCAAGGCCTATGGGCTCGACGCGCGCGAATTGATGGGGCGCGGCTTTTTCCAGCGCGTCCATGTCGGCGATCGTCCGGCCTTCCTCAAGCTCGTCTCCGACGCCATCGCCACCGGCGAGGCGATGCGCGCCACGCTGCGGCTGCGCACCGGCCATGCGCGCAACGAGCGCGGCGAGTTCGTCGAGCCGGTGTTCCATTTCTTCGAGGCGCGCAGCAGCCTGGTGGAGGCCGCCGACGGCGAGCGCTCGGCCGGCGTCGTCTGCATTCTGCGCGATGTGACGGCGCAGCGCCACGCCGCCGAGACGATAGAGGCGGCGCGCCGCGAGAGCGAGATGGCCGCCGCCGGCAAGACGCGCTTCCTCGCCAATGTCAGCCATGAGCTGCGCACGCCGCTCAACGCCATCATCGGCTTCTCGGAAATGCTGGCGAGCGAGCAGCTCGCGCCGGCCGATCCGGCCAAGCGCCGCGAATATGCGGAGATCATCCGCAATTCGGGCCAGCATCTGCTCGCCGTCGTCAACACCATCCTCGACATGTCGAAGATCGAATCGGGCTCGATGCAGCTCTCGCCCGAGCCCTTCTCTCTGCCCGAGCTCGTCGATCAATGCGTGAGCATGATGCAGCTGAAGGCCGAGCAAGGCCAGGTGACTCTCTCGCGCGATTATCCCGAGCGGCTCGAGGAAATCGTCGGCGATAAGCGCGCCTGCAAGCAGATCCTCATCAATCTCCTCTCCAACGCCGTGAAGTTCACGCCCGCCAATGGCCGCGTGCGCATCCGCCTCGCTCCGGACGGCAATTGCCTCGCGCTCTCCGTCACAGACAGCGGCATCGGCATTTCCGCCTCCGATCTCGGCCGGCTCGGCGATCCTTTCTTCCAGGCCAGCGCCAGCCATGATCGCGCCTATGAAGGCACCGGCCTCGGCCTCTCCGTGGTGCGCGGCCTCGTCGGACTGCATGGCGGAACCATTGCGGTGGAAAGCGCGCCGCGCAGCGGCACCAGCGTCACCGTGCGCCTGCCCCTCGATTGCCGTCCCTTTCAGAACAAGGCCCCCGCTCTCGCCAGGATCGAGACGATCGCCCGCCGCGGCGTCATCCGTCCCGCCGAGGAGCTCGAGGCCGCCGAAGACAGGGTGAAGAAAATTGCGTGAAGCTCTCGCAGCCACAAATCATGATTTTTTGCTCCGCGACGAGGATCGCGGCGAGACGCAGCGGCGCGGCCGCGGCGCCAAGGACAAGGCGAAGGCCAATAAGAAAGGCGCGCTGACCAGGCTGTTCGGCGGACGCCGACGCGGCGTCGTGTTTCTCTGCCTCGCCGGCGCGACGGCGATCGGCGTGCCGCTGAACGCGCTCTATTTCCAGGACGGCCGCCATCCGGCGCCGCTCTTCCGCGCCTTTGCGCCCGAGTCCCGCGCGCCGGAGTCCCGCGCTGCGGTCGAGGCGCCGGCGCCGCTGCCGCCCGCGCGCCCGCAGACCGCGACAGCGCCCGCCGCCCAGCCGCAATCCATCCAGCCCGCGCTCGTACCCCATGCGGCGGCGCCCAAGCCCGCGGCGAAGCCGGAGCAGGCGCGCGGCGAGAAGCGCGACGCGATCGGCGCGCTGCTCGGCAATGCGCATAAGGCCGCGCCCAAGGCCGACGAGGCCGATAAGAATGTGCAGGTCGCGCAGCGCGCGCTCGCCAAGCTCGGCTATGCGCTGCATGCGGATGGCAAGATGGGCGGCGCGACGAAGCAGGCGATCGAGAAATATGAGCGCGACAATCATCTTCCCGTCACCGGCGAGGTGACGCAAAAGCTGCTGCGCAAGCTGCAAGGCCAGGCGAGCGTCGCCGCGCACTGACGAAAAGGGAAAGAGCGGCGGACCTCCAGCGTCCGCCGCTTTCGCGTCAGGGCTTCTGCATCTCGTCGAAGAGCGCGCCATCGACGAAGAATTTCTTCTGCGCCGCCGGCCAGCCGCCGAAAGTCTTGTCGATCGTCACAAGATCGAGCTTGTGGAAGCGCTTCAAATCTTCCGGCGCAGCGAATTCCGGCTTCGACGGGCGATAACCTTGCTTGGCGATGAGCGCCTGACCGGCCGGCGTGTAGAGGAAGCCGAGATAGGCTTCTGCGGCCTTGCGCGTTCCCTTGGCGTCCACATTGCCGTCGACGATCGACACCGCCGGCTCGGCGAGAATGGACAGCGACGGAACCACGATCTCGAATTTGTTCTTGCCGAACTCGTCGATGGCGAGAAAGGCCTCGTTCTCCCAGGCGATGAGAACGTCGCCGAAGCCGCGCTGCGCGAAAGTGGTGGTGGAGCCGCGCGCGCCGGAGTCGAGCACGGGCGCGTTCTTGTAGATCGCCTTCACCAGCTCTTTCGTCTTGGCCTCGTCGCCGTCGAACTTCTTCAAACCATAGGCCCAGGCGGCGAGGAAGTTCCAGCGCGCGCCGCCGCCGGTCTTGGGATTGGGCGCGACGACGACGACGCCGGGCTTGGCGAGATCGTCCCAATCCTTGATCCCCTTGGGATTGCCCTTGCGCACGAGCAGCACGATCGTCGATGTGTAGGGCGAGGAATTATTGGGGAGGCGCTTCTGCCAATCGGCCGGAATCTTGCCGGTCTTGCTGGCGATGGCGTCTATGTCATTGGCGAGAGCGAGCGTCACCACATCGGCGGCGAGCCCCTCTATGACCGAGCGCGCCTGCGCGCCGGAGCCGCCATGCGAGGCCTGGATCAGCACATCCTGGCCGGTCTTCTTCTTCCAATCGGCGACGAAGGCCTTGTCGATGGCCTTGAACAGCTCCCGCGTCGGATCATAGGAGACGTTGAGCAGCGTCTCGCCGGAGGCCGCAGTCGCGAGGCTCAACGAAAGCGCGAGGCCGATCGCGCGCAAAAACCCGCGAGACGGGAAAAGACCGAAATTCGTCTGCATGTCGCTCCTCGAGAAGCTCCGCATCATTCAATTCGCATGGCGTCGAGAGCGAGCCTGAAGGCTCGCTCTTTAGCGCCGTCGATCCGGCTGACGCAGACTATTAGTCTATGAGATTGATGTTCATATCGGCAATCACGCGTCCCGCGCAACCCACGCGGGCGGATCAGCGCGCGCGCGGGCGGATGCTGGAGGTGACGTCCCAATCCTTCGCCGCGCCTTCGGGCGAGAGCGCCGAGGGCTTCGGCCGCACGGGCGGCACGGGCGCGGCGAGGATGAGGCTGTCATTGACGCCGCGCGAGGCCTGCGCCTGAAAAGCGGCGAGCGGCGGCTGGGCGCCGGGCGTGTCGACATCGTCGTCGTCCGGCCCATGGGCGATGAGCTGCGGGTCCTGGCCCGGCGGCGGCGCGACGTCGCGCGGGACCGGCTTGCAGATATGCCGATCGCCATTGCGGCCATGCATGGCGAGATCGACATGAATATGATTGTAATGAAAGGCGTTGGAGCCGGGCGACAGCACGGTGGTGAAATGCCGGCAGGAGCCGCCGTGCACCTCGGCGAGAAAATCCTTCACCTGCTGCTCGCCATGCGTCCAATCGCGCACGATGGAAATCTCGCGCCCGTCGGCGAGCACGAAGCCGCCGATATCGAGCGCATTGCCGAAGGAATGTTCCGAGAGCGGCGCGCCCGCCTGCGCATTCATGCCGCGGCAGGAATAGGAGCCCATGGAATTGATCTGCGCCACCGGCTGGCCGAAGCGCGCCATGGCCGAGGGCTGCACCACATCGGCGAGCCATTGGTCGAGCTCGGCCACCATGGAGCAGTCGAGCGTCGCCCGCGCGTTGAACGCGACGGCGCCGCCCTGCAGCGCCGTGACCCTCAGCGGCTTGGTGAGGCCGCAAATGCCCGGCCCGTCGATCTCCGGCGCGAATTGCACATAGGCGGTGGGCTGCACGCGCTTTTCGGCAAGGCAGGCGTTCTCGGCGTGTGCGCGCCATGCCGGGCGCTGCGGCTTGGCCATGAATCCGCAACCCGACAGCCCCGCCGCGGCGAGCGGCGCGAGGGAGAGCAGCAGCAATGGCGTTATGCGGCGAGCCATGCCGCAACAATGACGGCGCAAGCGTTAACGCGGCGTCGAGAAGTTTGGTTAACGCCAGCGTTTCTCGAATGTTAGCCGGAATGGCGCGGCGAGCGCGAGATACGGTTCGACGAATCTCTCCGTATCATCGCCGATCGCCCGGAACGTCGGCCGCAACGAGCGACATCCCACCGTCACGCGCGCGTCGTAATCGGGCCAGCTGAAGCCAGAGCGCATCTTCGCGCTCGGCCGAGCTGGGGGATTTTCATGCGCGCAAGACGATTTTCGATAGCGCTTTTGGCGGCTGTTCTCGCGAGCGGCGTTTCCGCGGGCGCTGATGAGCGCGGCCTGGAGCGGCGGCTGGAGCCGCGCCACGAGCACAAGACCACGATCGCCGTTTTCGGCGACTGGCCCTATAATCTCAATCTTCTGAACAATGCGAATCTGCTGCTCGACTCGGTCAATTCCGATCCCGAGGTGAGCCTGGTGATGCATGTCGGCGACATTCATTCCGGCAGCATGCCCTGCACCAGCGCCGGAACGCTGCCGCCGATCGCGGCGTCGAATCCCGGCTGGAACCAGCAGATTTTCGCGGCCTTCCAGAAGTTCAAATCGCCGGTCGTCTACACGCCGGGCGACAATGAATGGACCGACTGCCACAAGTCGAAAGAATCCGCTTCCGGCAAGCCGCTGCAGGAGCTGGCCGCCGTGCGCAGCCTGTTCTTCGCGCGGCCGGGCTGGACGCTCGGCCTCCGTGATATGGAGGTCTACAGCCAGGCGAAATATTTCTCGCCCTCCTATCCGGCCGATGCGCAATTCGCCGAGAATGTGATCTGGATGGATGCGCGGACCGTCTTCGTGACGGTGAACATGCCGGGCTCGGACAATGACGGCCTGCCCTGGAGCAGCCTGGAGGACAAGACCGCGCGCGAGGCGGAGATCGCCGCCCGCACCGACGCCGATATTCGCTGGCTGCAAGCCGCCTTCAATCTCGCCGAGCGCGAGCATGCGGCCGCTGTGGTGATCGGCCTGCAGGCGGATATGTGGGACCCGTCCGCGCTCGCGGCGGGCGGCGACGGGCTCGATCGCTACACCGGTTTCGTTCGCGAGCTGGCGAACCAGGCCGTGCGCTTTCGTCGTCCGGTGCTGCTCATCAATGGCGATTCGCATCTCTATGGATCGGATCACCCGCTCGCCGATCCGTCGAGCACGACCGGCAAGATTCATAATGCGGCGGCGGCGGCCAATCTCACGCGCGTCACCGTCCAGGGCTCGACCAATGCGCCGGGCGAATGGCTGCGATTGACCATCGACGCGCGCACGCCCAGCGTCTTCAGCTGGAAGAATGTCGCTTATTGCGTCGATCCGCTGACGAGCTGCAAATAAGCTAAAAAAAAGGGCGCGTCCCGCGGGACGCGCCCATCTCGCAAATGGGTCAGCTCTGCGGCTCGCCGCGATCGCGGCGCGCGCGCATGAAGGATTCGAATTCCTCGCGGTCCCGAGCGCGGCGCAGCTCGTCTATATGCTCGGAGAACTCGCGCTCGGCCTCGGCGAGCTTGCGGCGCTCCTCCTCGAGGCGGGCGAGCTCGCTCTCGCGCCAATCGTCGAAGGCGACATTGCCCGAGGAGCGCATGAAGCCCGGACCACGCCAGCCGCCGGTCGGGCCGGGCTGGCCGGGCTGGCCGGTCGCCTCTTTCCAGCGGGCCTGGACATCGGCCGCGCGCTCCTGCGCGAAGGCGAAGAGATCGCCCTCATAGCCCATCTTCCGCTGCCACACCTTGAAGAGCACGATGGCGAGGCCGATCGGCCAGAAGACGATAAAGCCCAGAACCATCGCCAGAAGCTCGAGCGGCTTCCATGGCCGTCCGCCGTCTCCGAAGCGATAGTGAGATTCGTGGCCCATGCGGGAGTGACGATGACAGCCCATGTTCGGACTCTCCAGTTCCTTCGCTCATCGCGGGCGCGCGCGGACGATCCGTGCGCCGCCGTCGCAATGTGAATGTAACATACATTAACATTGTTGTTTCGCAAGGGGTCCGCCAAAGATTCCGCCCCATGCGCATCCCAGCCGATTTCGTCTCCCGCGCTGCGGCGCGCTATCCTGCGCGCGGCCTCTCTCGCGAATCGTTTCCATGACCGGTTTTTCCGACGAGGACGCAAGCGCTCTCCTCGCTCTGGCGACGCTCATCGGCGCCGCGGCGCTGCCTTTTCTGTTCCGCCTCGCCTTCGGCCGCCGCAGGCGCAAGGGCCGCGCGCGCGCCGCCTCGGTCGCGCTGGCGCTCGGCCGCTCGCGCCGCCTGGCGCTGGTCGCCGCCGCGGGGACGGAGCGCCTGCTTCTGCTCGGCGAGACGAGCGATGTGGTGGTCGAATCCCATATAGCCGACGCCGCCCCGGCCGTGGAGACGCCCTCACCGCCGTCCGAGCTGCGCGGCCTTTTTTCGCTCGGCGCCGTCTCGCTGCTGGCCGGGGTGGCCGTTGGCGCGCTCTGCGGAAGCTTCCGCCTCATCCTCGACGCCGCCGGGCGCATGCGCATGGCCATTCCCGAATGGTTCGCGGAGCGTCCGCTGCTCGGCCTCGCGATCATGGTCGTCGGCGCGGCGCTCGCCACCGGGCTCGCGGCCTATCTCGTGCGCCGTTTCGTCCCGGCGGCGGTGGGAAGCGGCATTCCGCATGTCGAATCGGTGATCGACGGCGACGAGCCGCCCTCCCCGCCGCTGCTGCTGCCGGTGAAATTCATCGGCGGCATGCTGGCGATGGGCGCCGGCCTCGCGCTCGGCCGCGAAGGGCCGTCGGTGCAGATGGGCGCGACGCTCGCGCATCAGTTCGGCCGCTATTTGCGCTATGATTGGCGTGATCAGCAATCGCTGCTGGCCGCGGGCGCCGGAGCCGGGCTCGCCGCCGCCTTCAATGCGCCGCTCGCCGGCGCGGCCTTCGTGCTCGAGGAATTGCTGCGCCGCTTCGACATGCGCCATGCGACCATAGCGCTCGGCGCTTCGGTCGGCGCCATATCGGTCGTGCGCCTTCTGCTCGGGCCGGAGCCGGAATTGCGCGTCGCGACGCATTATCCCGTTGGGCCGCTCGATGTTCCGCTCGGCCTCGCGCTCGGCGCCGCGACGGGGCTCGCCAGCCTCGCCTATAATCGCGCCATTCTCCGCGCGCTGGACATAGCCGATCGCTCGCCCTGGCCGGCGGAGGCGAAGGCCGCTCTGGTCGGCGCCGGCGTCGGCGCCATCGGCTTTCTCGCGCCCGATCTCGTCGGCGGCGGCGATAATCTCACGCAAAAAACTCTGGACGGCGCCTATGCGCTCGACGCCCTGCCGCTGGTCTTCGCGCTGCGTTTCGCGCTCGGCGTCGTCTCCTATGCGGCGGGAACGCCGGGCGGATTGTTCGCGCCGCTGCTGGCGCTCGGGGCCGAAATCGGGCTCTTTTTCGGCCTCATGATCCCGGGCGAGGATGGGCCGACCACGGGAATGAAATTCGCGCTCATCGGCATGGCCTCGTTTTTCGCCGCCGTGGTGCGCGCGCCGCTCACAGGCATGATCCTCATTACCGAGATGACCGATAATTCCCAGCTGCTGCTGCCCATGCTGGCGGCCTGCTTCTCGGCCATGGCCATCGCCGCCGTCTGCCGCAACGAGCCCATCTACGACGCGTTGAAGGATCGCTCCGCCCGTCTCGCCCGGCGGGCGGAGACTTAAACGGAAGGGGTTTCCACGCGGCGGACGGCGGATTCCATGAGATTGCGCGCGGCGGAGTCGAGCACGGGGACGGGATCGAGCCCCTTGGCGGCGTCGAGATGGCCGGAGATGGTCAGCATGGCGACGCCATGGGCGAGCGCCCAGAGCTGCAACGCCAGCTTGCGCGCGCCCTGCGCAGGGACGCTGCGCTGTTGGAGAAAAGCCACCACAGAGCGCCACAGAATATCCAGCGCATGATCGGCGGCGTCGGCTGAGGGCTCGCTCGCCAGCGTCGCCGCCGAGCCGAACATTGCGGCATAGAGGCCGGGCTCCTCACGCGCGAAGGCGAGATAGGCCGCGCACATGCGCCACATGGCGGTCGCCGCCTCCGGCCGCCCTTCGTCCCAGGCTTTTTCCAGCGCCGCGCCGAAGGAGAGAAAGCCGCGCCGGGCGACCTCGTTCAGCAGATCCTCGCGGCTGGCGAAATGGCGATAGGGCGCGGCCGCCGTGACGCCGACGCGCTTGGCCGCCTCGCCGAGGCTGAGATTGGCCGGCCCGCCTTCCGCCAGCAGCTCGAGCGCAGCCTCGACCAGCGCCTCCTTGAGGGCGCCATGGTGATATTTGCGCTTGATGGTCATTCGTGCGGCATGCGTGAGGCGAAGCGTTCGCGCAGCCGTCGCACAGATGGACGTCGAAGGGAAGTGGGCTCGCCGCTGCGGAACCATAAGAGGCCGCGTGCTTCGAGACGCGGCCTATCGGCCGCTCCTCAGCATGAGGGAGATTGTAGAGCCCGAATCCCCTCACCCCGCCTCCGGCCGCACCATATGCTCTTTCAGCACCTGCTCCGTGCCGGCGTCGATCTCCTGCAGCAGCACCTCATAGCCCCACAGATTGGCGAGATGGCCGAGCACCATTGCGGCGTTGGTCAGCTCCAGCATCTTGCCGTCGCGCACGCGATGATGCAGCACGAGCTTGCGATTGCCGGCGAGATCGACATCGACGATCTGAATGTCCGGCGCATAGCCCCCCACGTCATATTGCGCGGAGAGGCTGCGGCGCAGATCGCGATAGCCGCGCTCATTATGGATCGCCGACACCTCGAGATTCGGCTGCTCGCGATCATCGACGACATGGAACAGGCGCCAATTGCGGATGAGCCGCGGGCTCATGAACTGCGCGATGAAGCTGTCGTCGCGATAATTCGCCCAGACATGGCGCAGCACCTCCATCTCGTCGCCGGTTCCGGCGATCTCGGGGAACCAATAGCGGTCCTCCTCGGTCGGCTCGCGCACGATGCGTTCTATGTCGCGCATCATGTCGAAGCCGAGCGCATAAGGGTTGATGCCATTATAGGACGGGCTGTCGTAGAAAGGCTGCCGCGTGGCGTTGGTGTGCGAGGTGAGGAACTCGAGGAAGCTGCCGTCGCCGATCTGCCCCGTCTCGTGCAGGCGGCCCAGCAGACGATAATGGCAATAGGTGGCGCAGCCCTCGTTCATCACCTTGGTCTGCTGCTGCGGATAGAAATATTGCGCGATCAGACGCACGATGCGCAGCACCTCGCGCTGCCAGGGTTTTAGACGCGGCGCGGCCTTCTCGAGAAAATAGAGGATGTTCTCTTGCGGCAGGCCGAGCAGGGCGCGGCGCTTGTCGCCGGCCAATTGCATTGCGCCGCGCGCGCGGCCGGGCACAGTGCGCCACAGATCGTCATAGACGCGCTCGCGCTCCTCCTTGCGATCCTGCTCGCGCTTCTCCTCCATATGGAGATTGAGCGGACGCTTGCGCGGATAGCGGTCTATGCCTTGCGGCATCAGCGCATGGGCGGCGTCGAGCAGGCGCTCCACCTCCGCATGGCCGTAGCGCTCCTCGCAATTGGCGATATAGGCCTTGGCGAAGGAGAGATAATCCAGAATGCCTTCTGGATCGGTCCATTGCCGGAACTGGTAATTATGCTTGAAGAAATGATTGTGGCCAAAGGCGGCGTGCGCGATCACCAGCGTCTGCATAGTGGCGGAATTCTCCTCCATTATGTAGCTGATGCAGGGATCGGCGTTGATGACGATCTCATAGGCGAGGCCCTGCAGCCCCATGCGATAAATGCCCTCGTGCTGGGCGAAGCGCTTGCCGAACGACCAATGCTTGTAGAAGAGCGGCATGCCGGTCGAGGCGTAGGCGTCGAGCATCTGCTCGGCGGTGATGATCTCGATCTGATTGGCGAATGTGTCGAGCCCGAGCTCCTTATGCGCAATGTCCGCGACCGCGTCGTGGATGCGCTGGATCGTGCCGAAATCCCAATCCTTGCCTTCATAGAGCAGCTCGCCGCGCATCAGCCGACCTCCGCCGTCTTGGCCGCGCGCCGTTGGAACAATTGCCGGAACACGGAATAGATATGCTCGCGCCGGGAGACGCGACGCATCTGGAACTTCTCGCTTTCCTTTTGCAGCGCGGCATAGGTGAGCCATAGCGAGCTCTGCCCGTGATGCGGCACATAGCCATGCGTCTCGGTATTCGGCCCGCTCACTTCCACATAGGCGAAATATTGGCACAGCGGCAGAATTTGGTTCTGCAGCAGGTCGCGCGTCTGCGGATTGTCGCTGGAGAGATTGTCGCCGTCCGAGGCCTGCGCGGCGTAAATATTCCACACGCCCGGATCATAGCGCTCGCGAATGACCTTCAGCATCTCCTGCAGAGCGGAGGAGACCATGGTGCCGCCGGTCTCGGCGGAGCGGAAGAATGTGTCCTCGTCCACCTCGCCGGCGCGATCCGTATGGCGGATGAAGACGATCTCCACGCGCTTGTAGCGCCGCGTCAAAAACACATGCAGCAGCATGAAGAAGCGCTTGGCGAGATCCTTCATATGCTCGGTCATGGAGCCGGAGACGTCCATGAGGCAGAACATCACCGCCTGCGTCACGGGCTTCGGAAAACGCTCGAAGCGGCGATAGCGCAGATCGATCGGATCGAGATAGGAGATGCGCGACCGCTTGTTGCGCAGCGTCTCGAGCTCGGCGGCGAGGCGCTCGGAGTCGGCGTCGTCGCGGCTCTGCGCCTCCACGAGGCGGCTCTCGAGATCGTCGATCGCCGATTGCTTGGGACGCTTCAGCGCGATGCGGCGCGAGAGCGACGTTTGCAGCGTGCGGTGCAGCGCGAGATTGGCCGGCGTGCCAGTGGTGGTGTAGCCGGCGCGGCGCAGCCCTTCCTTCTCTGTTTGCGCGACGCGCCTTTTGGCGAGATCGGGCAGCTCGAGATCATCGAGGAAGATGCTCAAAAACTCGTCACGCGAGAGGATGAAGCGAAAGGCGTCCTCCTGCCCGTCGCCGCGGCCGACCTGACCGCCGCCGCCTTCGCCCTCGCCGTCGCCGCGCGGGCGCTCGATGAGATCGCCCTCGACATAATCCTTATTGCCGGGCAGCACGAGATCGCGCCGCGAGCCCTGCGTGTGGCGGAATGTGGGCTCGCGCGTGCCCTCGGAGGGAATGGAAATCTCTCCGGGGCTCTCGAGATCGCCGATCGCGCGGTCCTTGCTCGCCTCGCGAACCGCCTTCTCCACCATATCCTTGGCGCGGCGGAGAAAGCGCTGGCGGTTCGCGAAGCTCTTGCTTCCGGGGTTCAACCGACGATCGACGATGTGCATCGTTTCATCACCCGTTTCTTCGCCGGCCGCCTTTCGGTCAACCGGCTTGTTTTACGCGCATGTACCACTCGACCAGACGGCGCACCTGGCGCTCCGTGTAGCCGCGGGCCATCATGCGGCTTACGAATTCTGCATGTTTTTTTTCTGTCTGCGTGTCTTTTTTCGATCCGAATGAAATGATCGGCAGCAGCTCTTCCACCTGGGAGAACATGCGCCGCTCGATAACGTCGCGGATCTTCTCATAGCTCGCCCAGGAGGGATTGCGCCCCTCGTTCGCCGCGCGCCAGCGCAGCGCGAACTTCACCACCTCATTGCGGAAGTCCTTGGGATTGGCGATGCCCGCGGGCTTCTCGATCTTGGTCAGCTCCTGGTTCAAAAGGTCGCGGTCCAGCAGCTGTCCCGTGTCCGGGTCCTTGAAATCCTGATCCTCGATCCAGGCGTCGGCATAGTCGATATAACGGTCGAAGAGATTCTGTCCGTAATCCTGATAGGACTCTAGATAGGCCTTCTGAATCTCATGGCCGATGAATTCTGCGTAGCGCGGCGCGAGCTCGGCCTTGATGAACTCGAGATAGCGCTTCTCGATTTCCGGCGGCATCTGCTCGCGGCGCAGCGACTGCTCCAGCACATACATGAGATGCACGGGATCGGCCGCGACCTCGACCGTGTCATGGTTGAAGGTCGCCGCCAGCACCTTGAAGGCGAAGCGCGTCGAGCAGCCGTCCATGCCCTCATCGACGCCGGCGGCGTCCTTATACTCGAGCATGCTGCGCGCCCGCGGGTCCACCTCGCGCAGGCTCTCGCCGTCATAGACGCGCATCTTGGAGAAGAGATTGGAGTTCTCATGCGGCTTCAGGCGCGAGAGCACGATGAAGCGGGCGAGCATCTCCAGCGTGCTCGGGGCGCAGCTCGCCTCGGCGAGCTCAGAGCCGCGCAGCAGCTTCTCGTAGATATGCTGCTCTTCCGTCACCCGCAGGCAATAAGGCACTTTGATCACATAGATGCGATCGATGAAGGCCTCATTGTTGCGGTTGTTCTTGAAGCTCTGCCATTCCGCCTCGTTGGAATGGGCCATGACGATGCCGGAGAAGGGAATTGCGCCAATATTCTCGGTGCCGATGTAATTTCCCTCCTGCGTCGCCGTCAGCAGAGGATGCAGCATCTTGATCGGGGCCTTGAACATCTCGACGAATTCGAGCAGGCCCTGATTGGCGCGATTGAGGCCGCCGGAATAGCTGTAGGCGTCGGGGTCCGCCTGCGCGAGATTCTCGAGCTTGCGAATGTCCACCTTGCCGACGAGCGAGGAGATGTCCTGATTATTCTCGTCGCCCGGCTCGGTCTTGGCTATGCCGATCTGGCGCAGACGCGAGGGCGTGATCTTCACCACGCTGAATTGGGTGATGTCGCCGCCATATTCGTCGAGACGCTTGAGGCACCAGGGGCTCATCAGCCCATTGAGGCGCCGGCGCGGAATGCCGTAGCTCTGCTCGAGCATGTCGCCCGCCGTCGCCGGATCGAAGAGGCCGAGCGGGCTCTCGAAGACGGGCGAGAGCTCCTCGCCGGCCTTGAGCACATAGATGGGATCGATCTCCATCAGCGCCTTCAGGCGCTCGGCGAGCGAGGATTTGCCGCCGCCGACGGGGCCGAGCAGATAGAGGATCTGCTTGCGCTCCTCGAGCCCCTGCGCCGCATGGCGGAAGAAGCTGACGATCCGCTCGATCGTCTCCTCCATGCCGAAGAATTCGGCGAAGGCCGGATAGACGCGGATGGTGCGGTTCATGAAGATGCGGCCGAGCCTCGGGTCGCGCGATGTGTCGATCAGCTCCGGCTCGCCGATCGCGTCGAGAATGCGCTCCGCTGCGGTCGCATAAGTCTTCGGATTCTCGCGGCATAGATCGAGGTATTCGGAGAGCGTCATCTCGACCGCCCGTCTGCCTCTGTAGGACCTCGCAAAATCCGCAAAAACGTCGGAGTTCGTCATGGGGCACCTGTCGCTGGAGCGTTATGGCTCACGATTCCCGAGACGGCTCGAAATCGATCGGCCGCCCTCTCGTCTTCGCTGTCGACCGCCCCACCCCTGTCGACTGGCCATAGACCGAGTTCAGGGCATTCGAGGCAAGGTTTGTGCCGGTCGCAGCGGAAAGCTTGTCTCCTGTCATATGAGCATCGAAGTCTGCTCAGGGTAGACGTAACAGTTGCGATTCCCTCGTCGCCGAGAGCGTCCGCATCACTCGCGCGCCGATATCGCTCCACGCGGGCCGTCGATATCAACTGGGGCGCGATCGCAGATATTGGCGAAGATCGGCGGTCTCGTCGACACCAATCCTTTTCCCGATGGTAAAGTTCTCGAGCAGGAGGAGCTCAGCTCGCTTTTCCCTCCGCCGTGGCGCAGCGCCCGCACAGGCCCGCGATCTCGACGACGCGCGTGCGCGGCTGGAAGCCGGCCGCCGCAGTGAGGCCGGCGAGGCCGCGCGTCAGCTCCGGGCTCGTCGCCTCGCTCACCTCGCCGCATTCGTCGCAGATCAGAAAGATCACCGGCTCGCCGGCCTCATGCGCATGGCCGCAGACGACGAAAGCGTTGCGGGAGGCCAGCCGATGCGCGAGTCCCTGGTCCAGCAGATAGCCGAGCGCCCGATAGACCGAGATCGGAGCCGGGCGCTTGCCGCTCTCGCCGGCGAGAAGATCGATCATCTCATAGGCGCCGACCGGCCGGTTCGCCTTGGTGAGAATATCCAGCGCGGCGCGCCGCGCCGGCGTGAGGCCCCGCGCCGTCGTCCCCGGCGCCGCTCGCTTGGTGGTCATGCGCCATTGTAGCGCGCCGCGGCCGCGATGACGAGAGCGCCCGCTCACGGCGCGCTCCGGCTTGCGCGAGCGCGGCGCGCCTCTATAGTCGCGGCGCGATGCGCGCCCGCGCGAGGCGGCGCCGAAAGAAGAACCTCGAATGACCCGCTCCAAGAAAGACATCAAACGCGTCGTTCTCGCCTATTCCGGCGGCCTCGACACCTCGATCATCCTCAAATGGCTGCAGACGACCTATGGCTGCGAGGTGGTGACCTTCACCGCCGATCTCGGCCAGGGCGAGGAATTGGAGCCCGCCCGCGCCAAGGCCGAGCTGCTGGGCGTCAAGCCCGAGCACATATTCATCGAGGATCTGCGCGAGGAGTTCGTCCGCGACTTCGTCTTCCCCATGTTCCGCGCCAACGCCCAATATGAGGGGCTCTATCTGCTCGGAACCTCGATCGCCCGCCCGCTCATCGCCAAGAAGCAGATCGAGATCGCCCGCAAGCTCGGCGCCGACGCCGTCTGCCATGGCGCCACCGGCAAGGGCAACGACCAGGTCCGCTTCGAGCTCGGCTATTACGCGCTGGAGCCGGACATCACCGTCATCGCCCCCTGGCGCGAGTGGGATTTGACCTCCCGCACCGCGCTCATCGATTTCGCGGAAAAGAACCAGATTCCGATCGCCAAGGACAAGCGCGGCGACGCGCCCTTCTCGGTCGACGCCAATCTTCTGCACACCTCATCCGAGGGCAAGGTGCTCGAGGATCCGGCGGAGGAAGTGCCGGATTATGTCTATTCCCGCACCATCGATCCGGAGAAGGCCCCGGACCTCCCGCAATATGTCACCGTCGATTTCGAGAAGGGCGACGCCGTCGCCGTCGATGGCGTGACGCTCTCTCCGGCGGCGCTGCTGACCAAGCTCAACGAGCTCGGTCGCGCCCATGGCATAGGCCGGCTCGACCTCGTCGAGAACCGCTTCGTCGGCATCAAGTCGCGCGGCATGTACGAGACTCCCGGCGGCGCTATTCTGCTGATCGCCCATCGCGGCATAGAGAGCGTGACGCTGGACCGCGGCGCGGCGCATCTGAAAGACGAGATCATGCCGAAATACGCCGAGCTGATCTACAATGGCTTCTGGTTCGCGCCGGAGCGCGAGATGCTGCAGGCCTTGATCGACAAGAGCCAGGAGCTCGTCACCGGCCGCGTGCGGCTGAAGCTCTACAAGGGCTCTGTCCATGTCGTCGGCCGCGAGAGCCCCTATTCGCTCTACGACAAGGAGCTCGTCACCTTCGAGGAGGGCGCGGTGGCCTATGACCATCGCGACGCCGAGGGCTTCATCAAGCTCAACGCGCTGCGCCTGCGCACCTTGGCCAAGCGGAGCGCCCGCGGCGCGAAGGAAAAGCCCTAGCCCCTGGCTTCCGCCGGAAGGGAGCGTTTCCGATCAGACATGGACCGGAAACGCTCTGGACCGGAAACGCTCCCGCCTCCACGACTTCGCCTTCGATAAATCGAGAAACGGTCGCACTATATGAGGAAGTTCGGCTTCGCACCCGAGGCTGATCCCATGCTGCGAACCATTCTCGTGGCGCTGATCGTCTGCCTCGCCCTCGTCGGCGGGGCGGCGACTGCGCTGTATCTGTATAACCGCCCGACCGAGCTGCGGGTCGCTGTCGCCCAGGGTGCGCAGGACTACCGCCTGCTCACAGCGGCGGCGCAGGCCTTCTCGCATCAGCACGAGCCGGTGCGGCTGAAGGTCGTGCCGGTCGTCGATTCCGCCGCCGCAGCGGCCGCGCTCGAGCATGGCTCGGCCGATCTCGCAGTGGCGCGCAGCGACGCGCTGCCGCCCTCGGCGCAGGCCATCGTCGTCCTGCATCGCAACGCCGCGGTGCTGGTCGCGCCGGGCGGCTCCAAGATCAAGCGCGTCGCCGATCTGCGCGGCAAGAGAATCGGCGTCGTCCAGGAGATCGTCGGCGGGCATGGCAATGTCCGGCTGCTCGGGACAATCCTGGCTCAATATGACATTCCCGAGCAAGGCTTTACGACAGTCACGCTACAGCCGGGGGAGGTCGAGGCGGCGCTGCGGGCGCGCAAGGTGGACGCCGTCTTTCTGGTCGCCGTTCCGCAGATCGGCCCGGCGAGCGAGATCATCCACCAAATCGTCGCCGGGGCCGGCAAGCCGCCGGTCTTTCTCCCCGTGTCGGAAGCCCAGGCCATCGCCAAGCGCTATCCGACGCTCGAATCGACCGAGATCGTCCATGGCGCTTTCGGCGGCGACCCGCCCCGCCCGGACAAGGCGCTGGAGACCACCAGCGTCGCCGTCCTCCTCGTCGGGCGCGCGTCGATTCCGGCGACCGTCGCCGGCGAGGCGACGCGCCAGTTCCTGACCCATAGATCGACCATCGCCGCGCTCGCGCCGCTCGCCAATAATATCGAGGCCCCCTCCACCGACAAGGATGCGGCGGTCCCGGCGCATCAGGGCACGATCGACTTCATCGACGGCAACGAGCACGGATTTTTCGACAAATACAGCGACTTCTTCTATCTCGGCGCGATGCTCGCCTCGCTCTTGGGCTCCGCCGCGGCGGCGCTCGCCAGCCGCATGCGGACGAAAACGCATCAGCGCTCCGAGCAGCTGATCGAGCGCCTGCTCGAGATTCTGCCCGCCGCCCGCGCCGCCCAGGATGTCGCCGAGCTCGACAGCTATGAGCGCGAGCTCGACCAGGCGCTGGTCAGCTCCGTCGCGGATCTGCGCCTGCGCAATATGGACGGAACCGCGCTGCATGTGGTCTCGCTGGCGCTGGACCAGGCGCGGCTCGCGATCCAGGACCGCCGCCGCACGCTCTGCGAGGCGAAGGGCGCGGCCACGGTGACGCCGCTCAAAAATATCCGCATCGCAGAATAGGGTGGCGACTGTGCGCCAGCGCACAGTCTGGCCGGGCGACGCACGCATAATTCGACCGTGGCGCGGAGCTTTTCCCGCGCAAATCTTTTTTCACGATCGAATGGAGCGCGCGATGTTTCGACCCACGGGTCCTGGCAAGGTCGAAATCGACCAGAATTTCAGCGGCGCCGGCATGTTGAAGGCCCTGCTCTATAATTTCGACTTCGACGACTTCGACAAGCGCAAGTTTCGTCCGCTGAAGACGGAGCACCAGAAATTTCTGGCCGAGCGCGTCGTGCCGCTTCTCGAGCATAATCAAGGATTCGTCTGGATGACCGGCTCGGCGAGCCGCATCGGGACGAACGGCTGGAACATGGAGACCTCCATGGTCCGGGTGGGGACAGTCCAGGCCTATCTCCTCGATCACGGCGTCGATGCGAGCCAGATCGAGCCCAACGCCGTCGGCGAGGAAGAGGCCCAGGCTCACGCGCTGGACGACGATCGCGACCGCGCCGTGCGACTCTGGATCATGCCCAAGCTCAAAACCGATCCGAGGCCGCCGAAAAAAGTCCCGCCGCGACCCAAGCTCAGCCAGAAATTCCGGATCGCCATGGTGACCGCGATCTCCGCCGCCCATGCCTCCCGGCTTGCCAAATTCGCGCGGCTCAAGCTCGGCGGCGGCCCATTGGTCGATTTCGCCGTTTTCACCGTCTGGGACACGACCAACAACATCGCCTGCATGTACGTCTATGTCGGCCTCGGCCTCGGCGTCGGGCTTCCGTCCCTACCCTCGGGGTCCGTCACCACCCATGGCCCGTGGAATGATTTCACCACCGAAAAGCCGATGGCGGTGTGGCAGTTCGGCCGCTGGTCCCGTTTCACCACCGCGGGCGCCGGCAGCCATTCCGTCAATTGGATCACCATCGAGACCCCGAGAGGGATCGACAATGTCTATGAGCGGATCGAGACGGGCGTGACCTATGGCGTCGGAATGTCCTCGTCTATCGGGGATTTCATCCGGGCGACGCCGCCGGAACGCTTCTCCGGCCCCTGATGAGGCGGCTCCCTCCTCCAGCCTCGGGCGGGGCCGGCCTGCAGCGAGAGTCCGACGACCCTTGCCGCCACGCTTCCCATTCGCGCCGCGCTCCTGTATGAGATGCCGCACTGCAAAAAGCCGCGGTCCGCCTCGCGCCCCGAAAGGTGCGCCGGGCCGCGCTTCGCCCGCGAACCGATCGGCCCTACCCCATGAAGCTGCGTAACATCGCCATCATCGCCCACGTCGACCACGGCAAGACGACGCTCGTCGACCAGCTGCTCCGGCAATCGGGCGCCTTCCGCGAGAATCAACGGGTCGCCGAGCGGGTGATGGACAGCAACGATCTCGAGAAAGAGCGTGGCATCACCATCATGGCCAAGGCGACCTCCATCGCCTGGAAGGACACGCGCATCAATATCGTCGACACCCCCGGCCACGCCGATTTCGGCGGCGAGGTGGAGCGCATCCTCTCCATGGTGGACGGCGCCATCGTGCTGGTGGACGCGGCCGAAGGGCCGATGCCGCAGACCAAATTCGTCGTCGGCAAGGCGCTGAAGATCGGCCTTCGCCCGATCGTCGCGATCAACAAGGTCGACAAGCCGGACGCCCGCATCAGCGAGGTCGTCAATGAGGTGTTCGACCTCTTCGCCGCGCTGGACGCCACCGACGAGCAGCTCGACTTCCCGATCATCTACGGCTCCGCCAAGCAGGGCTGGATGGCGGAGGAGCCGACCGGTCCTCAGGACGGCATGGGGCCGCTGTTCGATCTCGTCATCAAGCATGTGCCGGAGCCCAAGATCGAAGAGGGCGGCTTCCGCATGCTCGGCACGCTGCTCGAGGCGAACCCCTATCTCGGCCGCATCGTCACCGGCCGCGTCTTCGCCGGCAGCGTGAAGCCCAATCAGGCGGTGAAGGTGCTCGACCGCACCGGCAAGGTCGTCGAGCAAGGCCGCGTCTCCAAGATTCTCGCCTTCCGCGGCATCGAGCGCCAGCCGATCGACGAGGCGGAGGCGGGCGACATCGTCGCCATCGCCGGCCTCGAGAAATATAACGTCGCCGACACGCTCTGCGCGCTCGAGGTGAACGAGCCATTGCAGGCGCAGCCGATCGATCCGCCGACGCTCTCCATGACCTTCCTCGTCAACGACTCGCCGCTGGCGGGAACGGAGGGCGACAAGGTCACGAGCCGCATGATCCGCGCCCGCCTGTTCAAGGAAGCCGAGGGCAATGTCGCGCTGCGCGTCGAAGATTCGCCCGGCGGCGAGAGCTTCATCGTCTCCGGCCGCGGCGAATTGCAGCTCTCCATTCTGATCGAGACCATGCGCCGCGAGGGTTTCGAGATCGGCGTCTCGCGTCCGAAGGTCGTGTTCCAGAAGGACGAGGACGGCGAGATTTTGGAGCCGATCGAGGAGGTCGTGATCGACGTCGACGAGGAGCATTCCGGCGTCGTCGTGCAGAAAATGTCCGAGCGCAAGGCCGAGATGATCGAGATGCGCCCCTCGGGCGGCAATCGCCTGCGTCTCGTGTTCCATGCGCCGACGCGCGGCCTCATCGGCTATCAGGGCGAATTGCTGACCGACACGCGCGGCACGGCGATCATGAACCGCCTGTTCCACTCCTATTCGCACCACAAGGGCGAGATCGTCGGCCGTCGCAATGGCGTGCTGATCTCCAATGAGCAGGGCGAGGCCGTCGCCTACGCCATGTGGAAGCTCGAGGATCGCGGTCCGATGATGATCGAGCCGGGCTGGAAGGTCTATCGCGGCATGATCGTCGGCGAGCATACGCGCGACAACGACCTCGAGATCAACGTCCTCAAGGGCAAGCAGCTCACCAACATCCGCGCCGCGGGCAAGGACGAGGCCGTGCGCCTCACCCCGCCGATCAAGATGACGCTGGAGAAGGCGCTGGCCTATATCGAGGACGACGAGCTGGTCGAGGTGACGCCGAAGTCGATCCGCCTGCGCAAGACCTATCTCGACCCCAATGAGCGCAAGCGCGCGCGCGGCAAATCGGCCGCGGTGGCGTAAAAACGCAATGTTCGGCGGCCGCGAAATCGAGATCATCGAGATTGCGCCGTCGGACGATGCGGCCGGCGTGCTTCCCGGCTCCGATTTCATCGACGCTTATAGCGTGTCGATCGGCCTCTCGGCCGCGCCGGACGCGCGCACGGCGGCGCTCCGAATGGTGTCGGATCGACCGGCGTGGATCGGCGCTCTGATGACGCTCCGCAATATCCTCGTCGCGCCCTTTGGCCTCGTGACCGACACTTCCGAGGCGCGCGATCGCGTGGGGATTTTTCCGGTCCTCGAGCAATCGGCCGATCGCATCGTCCTAGGGCTCGACGACAAGCATCTCGACTTCCGCGTCATCGTCGAGCTTCGCAAAACGAGCGTGGAATGCAGCGTCGTCGCGACCACGCTGGTGGCTACCCACAATCTGCTCGGCCGCGTCTATCTGGCCACGATCCTGCCTTTTCATCGCGTGATCGTCAAAGCCATGCTGGCGCGCGTTCCCTGACGCCGTGCGGATTCCGAACGCATATCTGATGCTATGCGGCCCGCCCACGCGAATATTCTCTTATTCTCTGCATCGCCGGCGTCGCGCGCCAGCGGCGGCTGACAGACCGGGTGTTCACGCCGCCAGCGGCATGCGGCAAGCGCTGAGCGCGCGCAAATATCCATCCATCCAATTGAAGGAATCATGCTTGCGCACGCGCGCGAGCAGCGCCGCGTGACGCTGTCGGCGTTCGGCGAGCGGCATCACGATCGCCCTCTGCATCGCATTCGCGACCTCGTCGGCGTCATACGGATTGACGATCAGCGCTTCCTGCAGCTCCTCCGCCGCGCCGGCGAAGCGCGACAGCACCAGCACGCCGGGGTTCTCGGCGTCCTGCGCGACGACATATTCCTTGGCGACGAGATTCATGCCGTCGCGCAGAGGCGTCACCAGCCCCACTTGTGAGCCGCGATAGAGCGCCGCCAAAGTGTCGCGGTCGACGCGGCGATGCAGATAGCGCACCGGCGTCCAATCGAAATCGCCGAACTGCCCGTTGATCTCGCCGGACAGCGCCTCCAGCTCATGACGTATGTCGGCATAGGCCTGCACATCCTCGCGCGTCGGCGGCGCGATCTGCATCAGCGTCACCGCCTTGCAATTCTGCGGATAGATTTCGAGCAGCCGCTTGAAGGAGCGCAAGCGATCCGGCAGGCCTTTGGTGTAATCCAGCCGATCGACGCCAATGACATTTATGCGCGGCTCGCCGGCGCGATGCAGGCGCTCGATGCGCTTCGCCGCGCTCGGGCTCTCGGCCATGGCGGCAAAAGAATCGACGTCTATGCCGACAGGGAAGACAGACGCCGTCACCGTCTTGCCGCCGACGCGCACGAGATCGGGCGTCAGCATCTCGCCCTGCATGAAGTCGCACATGAAGCGCAAGAAATTGGCTTGATCGGTCTTCGTCTGAAAGCCCACGAGATCATATTCGACGAGCGCCTTCATCAGCCATTCGTGCTCCGGCATGGCGCAGAGCACATCCGGCGGCGGAAACGGAATATGCAGGAAAAAGCCTATGCGATTGGAGACGCCACGCTCGCGCAACGCCGCGCCGAGCGGAATGAAATGATAATCATGCACCCAGACGAGATCATTGCTCTTCAGCATGGGCGCAAGCTTTTCCGCGAAACGATCATTGACGCGGCGATAGCCGTCGGTCGCCTCTTGCGTGAAGCGCGCGAGATCGAGCCTGTAATGATGCACCGGCCATAGCGCCGCATTGGCGAAGCCGAGATAATAATCGCGATAGTCGCGCTCGCTGAGCGGCATGGTGGCGAGCGTCAGCTCGTCGAATTTCACGCGGGATACGTCGATCTCCGCGTCATCGGCCACGATCTCGCCATTCCAGCCGAACCATAAGCCGCCGCGCTTGCGCAGAGCGTCGAGAATGCACACTGCGAGCCCGCCGGCGGCCTGGCTGCAGCCGGGGTCGGCGACGCGATTGGAGACGACGACCAGGCGTTTCATATGGCTTTCTCCCAAGAACGCGACAGCCTCATGGCGCAGTTGATGATACCGACCATGGAATAGGTCTGCGGATAGTTTCCCCAGGCTTCGCCGGTTTTGACGTCTATGTCCTCGGACATGATGCCGAGCCGATTGCGCTGAGCGAGCAGCGCCTCGAAATAGTCGCGCGCCTCCTCGCGCCGGCCCATGCGAGCGAGCGCGTCGATGCGCCAGAAGGAGCAGGTGGTGAAGGCGGTCGTCGGCTCGCCGAAATCATCGGCCGCCTCATAGCGCATCATATGCGCGCCGCGGCCGAGCGCAGATTCGATCTGCTCGAGCGTCGAGACCATGCGCGGATCATTGGGATCGATGAAGCCGACCTCCGTCATCAGCAGCACGCCGGCGTCGAGATGCTCGCCGTCGAACGATTCGACGAAGGCTTGGCGCTTCTGCGACCAGGCACGCTCGAGAATCACCTGCTTGATGCGCTCCGCCTCGATGCGCCAATCGCGCGCGCGCTCCGGCTCGCCGATGTAATCGGCGATGCGCGCGAGCCGATCCGCGGCCGCCCAGCACATGAGGCTCGACGTCGTATGGATGCGGGCGCGCGAGCGCAGCTCCCACATGCCGGCGTCGGGCTTGTCGTAGCAGGCGAGCGCCTGCCGGCCCATATCCTCGAGCCGCAGAAAATCCATGCGCGTCGGCGGCGACAACAGGCGCCGATCGAGAAAGGCCTGCGCGACGCCGAGTATCACATTGCCGTAGGAATCATGCTGAAAATGCTGATAGGCCTGATTGCCGACGCGCACCGGCCCCATGCCGCGATAGCCCGGAAGATTGGGGATGATGCGCTCGGTGAGCTCCGATTCGAGACCGAGCCCATAGACAGGCTGAATATGCGAGCCCGCCGCCGAGGCGACGACATTCATCAGCCAATCGAAGTAATTCTCCATCTTGCGCATCGCCGCCATGCGATTGAGCGCCCGCACGACGAAATAAGCGTCGCGCACCCAGCAATAGCGATAATCCCAATTGCGCTGCGTTCCCGGCGCCTCGGGAATGCTCGTCGTCAGCGCGGCGACGATGGCGCCCGTTCCTTCATAGGTGCAGAGCTTCAGCGTGATCGCGGCGCGCAGCACCGCGCTCTGCCATTCGAAGGGAATCGCCAGCCGATGCACCCAGCGGCGCCAATAGTCGCGCGTGCGCTCCTCGAAATTGCGCGCCGTATGCGCAATGCCCTCGTGCAATGTCTCGTCCGGACCGAGCACGAGATCGACAGGGCTGCTCAGATTGAACAGCGTCTCCTCGCGCACATAATCGAGCGGCGCATTGGTGGTGAGCCGCAGAACCGAATGCGGGCCGACATAACGAATGTGATGCGAGCCGAAGGTGAGGCTGGGAAGAGCCGCGCCATAATCGTAGCGCGGACGCAGCCGAATGCGAATGCGCGGCGTGCCGGATACCGGCGTCAGCCGACGGATCAGCATGTTGGGATGATAGAGACGATCGCGCCAGAAGAAGCGCGGCGCAAAATCAGTGACGCGCACCGAGCCCTGCTTGCCATGCAGCACAGTCTCGAGCACCGCCGTGTTGCCGCAATAATCCTGCTCGCTGTGAACGCGATCCTCGAGATCGATCGCGAAAAAGCCGCCATCCTCCATGTCCGGCGGCGAGCCGAGCAGGCTGTGGAACACGGGATCGCCGTCGAAACGCGGCAGACAGCACCACACCACGCTGGCGTCGCGATCGATCAGCGCGGCGAAGGAGCAATTTCCGACGACGCCAAGCTCGAGATCGCTGATCTTGCGTTCGTTCTGCTGCGCGTCGCTCATCTCGCGCGCTCCGCTTGCGACATGCGCGCGAGATCGGCGAGCCAGCGATGCAACTCGCGCAGATCGGCCGCTCTATAGCGCGCCAGAGTGGCGCTTCTCCCCACTTTGATGGAGAGGCCGCCGAGCGCGTTGACGGCGCCGAAGGCGACCTCATCGGTCACATCGTCGCCCGCGAAAATCGGCATGCGCCCGCGAAACGGCTCCTCCTTCAAAAAGGCCTCGATGACGTCTCCCTTGTCGGCCCCCTGCAGGCGAATCTCGAAAACCTTCTTTCCCGGCAGAATCTCGAGATCGGGACGCTCGCGCGTCGCGCGCTCGGCGACGCCGCGGCATTTCTCCTCGAGCTCCGGCCGAAGGCGATAATGCAGCGCGACCGCGCCCGTCTTGCGCTCCACGACAACGCCCTCCTCGCCATCGAGGCCTTGCGTGATCGTACGTATGACAGAGTCGAGATCGCCGCCGGCTTCAGCGGCGCCATGCATACGGCCGGCGGCGTCACGACGCTGCAATCCATGCACGCCGGCGACCGGCAGCCGCAGCGGGCTGAGAAGCGCGTCAATGACGGCGATGTCGCGGCCCGAGACGACAGCGAGTGCGTCGCCCGCCGTGCGCCGCAACGCATCGAGCAGCGCGATCGTGGCCGCCTCGACCCGCACAGCTTCCGGCCGCTCGGCGATTTCCGCGACTGTGCCGTCGAGATCGAGAAACAGCGCGAAACGACCGATATCGTCGACATTGGGCAACATTATTCGAGCGTCTCCCTCTGGCCGCATCTTGCCGCAGCGACCTCTCGTGCTCATGTCGAATGGTAGGAACGGCGACGTTCGCGCCGGCTCGCCCTCTCGCGAACGGCGTGTTCCCGCCTTCGCTTGTGAAACAACTATGGACGACTTCCACCTTTTCAATGACGATGTGCGACCATCACGACAGCAGAGCTCGCGTCTCTTCTCCGCGAGCTTCGCCGGTGGCGCGCCATCGTTCGGGACGAATGATATGCCGCCTGTCGAGCCGTTTCATGCGCCTTGGTTTCCCGCCGATGAAGAGATCGCGGCGAAACTCTTGTCGCAGCCAGGCGACGCCGAGCGGGGCGCCCGCGTCGAGCCGCTCGCGCGGCGCCTGCTCGCCGCCATGCGCGCGCCGAAAGGCATGGGCAATGTAGAAAAGCTGCTGCAGGAATATTCGCTATCGACGCGCGAAGGGCTCGCGCTCATGGCGCTCGCCGAATCGCTGCTTCGCGTGCCCGACGATTCCACTCTCGATCTTCTCATAGCCGACAAGCTCGCCGCCGGCGCCTTCGATCGCCATGCGCCAGCTTCCGATGCGCTGCTCGTGCAAGCCGCCGCCTTCGCGCTCGGATTGTCGACCAAGATTTTCGCCACAGAAGAGACTCCGCGCGGACTCGTCGCGCAAGCGGCGCGGCGTCTCGGCATGCCCGCGCTGCGCGGCGCCGCGCGGCAGGCGATGAAGCTGATGGGCGGTCATTTCGTGCTCGGCCAGACGATCGACGAGGCGCTCGCGCGTGCGTCCGCCGATGAGCGCTGGCGCTATTCTTTCGACATGCTCGGCGAAGGCGCGCGCAGCGTCGCGGACGCCGAGCGCTATTTTGCAGCCTATGCGGCGGCGATCGACGCCATAGGCGCAAAGGCCGGCGCGCGCACGCTTCCACAGCGGCCGGGCGTCTCCGTCAAGCTCTCCGCGCTGCATCCGCGCTTCGAACCCTTGTCGCGCGCGCGCGTGCTGCGCGAGCTGGCGCCGCGGCTGCTAGAGCTCGCGCGCCTCGCCCGCAGTCACGATCTCGTCTTCACCATCGACGCCGAAGAGGCGGATCGTCTCGAACTGTCGCTCGACGTCATAGACGCCGTCGTCGCCGATTCGTCGCTCGCCGACTGGGACGGATTCGGCCTCGCGATTCAAGCCTATCAGAAGCGCGCCGCCGCGGTGATCGACCATATAGAGGCGCTCGCGCAAGCGCATGATCGGCGCTTCATGGTCCGCCTCGTCAAAGGCGCCTATTGGGATACGGAAATCAAGCGCGCGCAGGAGCGCGGCCTCGCCGACTATCCTGTCTTCACGCGCAAGGCGATGACGGATTTGAATTACATCGCCTGCGCTGATCGTCTGCTCGCCGCGCCGCGCATATTCCCGCAATTCGCGACACATAACGCCGCCACAGTGGCGACGATCGTGGAGCGCGCGGGCGATCCCGCGCAATATGAGTTCCAACGTCTGCATGGAATGGGCGAAGAACTGTTCGGCGCGTTGCTCGAAGAGCAGAGGAACTCTAGCTGCCGCGTCTACGCGCCGGTCGGCCCGCACCGCGATCTCCTCGCCTATCTCGTCCGGCGCCTCATCGAGAATGGCGCCAATTCATCCTTCATCGCGCGCGCCGCCGACTCCGCAACGCCGGAGAGCGAATTGCTCGCCTCCCCCGGCGCGATCATCGCCGACGCCTCGCGCGCGCGCCATTCGCGCTTGCCGCTCCCGGCCGATCTCTATCGGCCCCTGCGCGCGAATTCCAAAGGCGTCGAATTCGGCGACCGTGACGCGCTCGCTGCATTGCTCGCCGAGAGAGACGCGGCGCCCGCCATTCTGACCGCTGCGCCATCATCGGGGCGCACCGGCCTCGCCCCGCACGAATTACGTTCACCTACCGATTCTTCGCTCATCGGCTCCGTCGTCGAAGCCGATGTCGAAACGGCGCGCGCCGCAATGGCGATAGCTTCACGCGCCTTTCCCGCATGGGAGGCGACGCCTGTAGAAGCGCGCGCCGCCATTCTCGAGCGCGCCGCCGATCTCGTCGAGGCGCACAGCGGCCCTCTCATCGCATTGCTGCAACGAGAGGGCGGCAAAACGCTCGACGATGCGCTCGCGGAAATACGTGAGGCCGCCGATCTCAGCCGCTATTATGCGGAACAGGCCCGGCGGCTCTGCGCGGAAGAGAATCTTCCCGGTCCGACCGGCGAAGACAATCGCCTGCGCCGGCGTGGGCGCGGCAATTTCGTCTGCATCTCGCCATGGAATTTTCCATTGGCGATTTTTCTCGGCCAAGTCGCCGCTGCGCTCGCGGCGGGCAATAGCGCCATCGCCAAGCCCGCGGAGCAGACGCCGCTCGTCGCGCGCGAGGCCGTCGCGCTTCTGCATGAAGCGGGCGTCCCGCGCGACGCTCTTCATTATATGCCGGGCGACGGCGCACTCGGCGCAGCGCTCGTGGCGGATGAGCATGTCGCCGGTGTCGTCTTCACCGGCTCGAGCGAAGCCGCGCATTCCATCAACCGAACGCTCGCGGCGTCGAATGGGCCGATCGTTCCGCTCATTGCCGAGACCGGCGGCGTCAACGCGATGATCGTCGATTCGACAGCTCTGCTCGAGCAAGTGGTCGACGACGTGCTCGCCTCGGCGTTTCGTTCCGCAGGCCAGCGATGCTCGGCTCTGCGCCTCCTCTGCCTGCAGGCGGATATCGCCGAGGACGCGCTCGCCATGCTGATCGGCGCAACAAAGGAGCTGCGCATCGGCGACCCGCGCGATCCTTCCACACACATCGGCCCCGTCATCGATAGCGCGGCGCAAGCGCGGCTTTGCGACTATCTGGTGCAGCGCCGCGCGCAAGGGCGCGTGCTCTACGCCGGCGAGGCGCCGCAGAGCGGCAGCTTCGTCGCGCCGCATATCGTAAAGCTCGATCGCGCCGGCGATCTGCGCGAGGAGATTTTCGGCCCCGTCCTCCATATTGCGACTTGGCGCGCAGAGGATGAAAAGGATCTGTCGACTCTCATCGATGAAATTTCCGCGAATGGATTCGGCCTCACAATGGGTCTGCACACGCGCATAGAGGCGCGCATGCGCATGTTCGCGGAGGCGACGCCCGCCGGCAATCTCTATGTCAATCGCAACATGATCGCAGCGGTCGTCGGCAGCCAGCCTTTCGGCGGATCGCGCATGAGCGGCACCGGGCCGAAGGCCGGCGGCCCCGACTATCTGCGCCGCTTCCTGCGTGAGGAGACGGTGACGATCAACACCGCCTCCTTCGGCGGCGACGCGCGGCTGTTGGCGATGAAGGAGTGACGCAAAAGAGGCTCCGCCCGCGTTCTCGGTCTTGAAACGCCGCGCGCCCGCCAAATATACGCTTCTATCGCGTCCGGGAGGCTCGGGACCGATGCGTCACTGGATTCCTTCGCTCGATTTCGCGCTCGGCGAAACCGCCGACATGTTGCGTGACCAGGTCGAATCTTTCGCCGCGCGAGAGATCGCGCCGCGCGCCGCGACGATCGATCGCGAGAATGACTTCCCTCCCGATCTCTGGCTCAAGATGGGCGCGCTCGGCCTGCTCGGCGTCACCGTCGAGGAGGAATATGGCGGCGTCGGGCTCGGCTATCTCGAGCATGTCGTCATTATGGAGGAGCTGAGCCGCGCCTCCGCTTCCGTCGGCCTCTCCTATGGCGCGCATTCCAATCTCTGCGTCAATCAGCTGCGCCGCAACGGCACATGCGAGCAGAAGCGGCGCTATTTGCCCAAGCTCGTTTCCGGCGAGCACATCGGCGCCCTCGCCATGTCCGAGCCGGACGCCGGCTCCGATGTGGTCAATATGTCGATGCGCGCGGAAAAGCGCGGCGACCGCTATGTGCTGAATGGCGATAAGATGTGGGTGACGAATGGACCCAACGCCGATATCGTCATCGTCTATGGCAAGACCGAACCCGCCGCCGGCGCGCATGGCATTACCGCTTTTATCATAGAAAAGGGCTTCAAAGGCTTCACGCCGGCACAAAAGCTCGACAAGCTCGGCATGCGCGGCTCCAACACCTGCGAATTGCTGTTCAGCGATTGCGAGGTTCCCGAGGAGAATGTGCTCGGCCTGCCGGAGCGGGGCGTAAATGTGCTGATGAGCGGGCTCGATTACGAGCGCGCCGTTCTTGCCGGCGGCCCCATCGGAATCATGCGCGCCTGCATGGATATCGTCGTGCCCTATGTCCACGATCGCAAGCAGTTCGGCCAGCCGATCGGCGAGTTCCAAATCATGCAGGCCAAGCTCGCCGATATGTATACGGCGCAAAATGCGGCGCGCGCCTATGTCTATGCCGTCGCGCGCGCCTGTGACCGCGGCCGCACGACGCGCAAGGACGCCGCAGGCGCCATTCTCTTCGCAGCGGAAAGCGCGACGCGCATGGCGCTCGAAGCCATCCAATGCCTCGGCGGCAATGGCTATATCAATGATTATCCGACCGGCCGGCTGCTACGCGACGCCAAGCTCTATGAGATCGGCGCCGGCACCAGCGAGATTCGTCGCATGCTGATCGGCCGTGAGCTTTACAGCGAAACTGCGTGACGGTCGCGGCGAGCTGCCGCGACGAAAGAATTGGCCAAGAGAGAATTTGGCAATGACAGTTCTGGAGACGAGCTTGGATACGAGCTCTGCGCAATTCGCGGCCAATGCGCGGGCGATGCGCGGCCTCGTCGCCGATCTGCGCGCAACGGCTGCGCGCATCGCCGAAGGCGGCGGCGCCGCGGCGCGCGAGAAGCATGTCGCCCGCGGCAAGATGACGGCGCGCGAGCGCATAGACGCGCTCATCGATCCCATGTCGCCTTTTCTCGAGATCGGCCAATTCGCAGCTTATGATCTCTATGACGGCGAGGCGCCTTGCGCCGGCGTCGTTGCCGGCGTCGGACGCATCTGCGGCCGCGCCTGCATGATCCTCGCCAATGATGCGACCGTGAAGGGCGGCGCCTATTTTCCGCTGACGGTGAAGAAGCATTTGCGCGCGCAAGAGATTGCCGCGCAGAGCCGCCTGCCGTGCCTTTATCTCGTCGATAGCGGCGGCGCCAATCTTCCGCGTCAAGACGAGGTGTTTCCCGATCGCGATCACTTCGGCCGCATTTTCTATAATCAGGCGCAAATGTCCGCTGCGGGCATAGCGCAGATCGCGGTCGTCATGGGCTCTTGCACGGCCGGCGGTGCCTATGTGCCCGCCATGTCGGACGAGTCCATCATCGTGCGCGATACCGGCACGATTTTTCTCGCCGGGCCGCCGCTGGTGCGCGCCGCGACAGGCGAGATCGTCACGGCGGAAGAATTGGGCGGCGCCACAGTACATGCGCGCAGCTCCGGCGTCGTCGATCATTATGCGGAGAATGACGGCCATGCGCTCGGCATCGCGCGTGACATCGTCGCGACGCTCGGCGCGGCGCCGCCGCCCTCATTGCACAAGCGCGAGGCGCGCGAGCCGCTCTATGATCCGATGGAGATCTATGGTCTGGTTCCGACCGATCGCCGCCGCCAATATGACGCGCGCGAGCTGATCGCGCGGCTCGTCGATGCGAGCGATTTCGACGAGTTCAAGAAGCTCTATGGTGAGACGCTCGTCGCCGGCTTCGCGCATATTTGCGGCTATCGCATCGGCGTGCTCGCGAATAATGGCGTCCTGTTCGGCGAAAGCGCGCTCAAAGGCGCGCATTTCATCGAGCTCTGCGCGCACCGCGGGATTCCCTTGCTGTTTCTGCAGAATGTCACCGGCTTTATGGTCGGTCGTGATTATGAGGCGCGCGGCATCGCCAAGGATGGCGCAAAAATGGTGACGGCGGTGGCGACCGCCGCCGTGCCGAAATTCACCGTCGTCGTCGGCGGCAGCTTCGGCGCCGGCAATTATGCGATGTGCGGCCGCGCCTATGGTCCGCGCTTCTTGTGGAGCTGGCCCAATGCGCGCATTTCCGTGATGGGCGGAGAGCAGGCGGCCGATGTTCTCTCCCGCGTGCGCGGCGACAGCTACGCCGCCAAAGGCCGCGATTGGCCGCAAGCCGACCATGACGCCTATCAGGCGCAAATCCGCGCGCAATATGAGCGGCAAGGCCATCCCTATTATGCGAGCGCGCGTCTTTGGGACGACGGCGTCATCGACCCGGCGGATACGCGCCGCGTGCTTGCGCTCTCTCTCGCCACGGCGTCCAATGCGCCCCTCGAGGCGACGCGCTTCGGTGTGTTCCGCATGTGAGGCGCAAATGTCCCTTATTCGCTCGTCCCTCGATTCCAGCGGCTTGGCCACTCTCACGCTCGCGCGACCGGAGCGTCGCAATGCGCTGGACCAAGCAATGGTCGTCGAGCTCATCGCGGCTCTGGAAAGCGCCGCGAACGATTCGCAGACGCGCATTCTCTTGCTCGCCGGCGAGGGCCCCGCCTTTTGCGCCGGCGGCGACATAGAATGGATGAAGCGCGTCGCCGCCGACACGCCACGCGCCAATGAGGAGGATGCGCTTCTACTCGCGCGTGCGATGCGCGCGCTCGACACGCTGCCCAAGCCGACGCTCGCGCGCGTCCATGGCGCGGCCTATGGCGGCGGCGTCGGCCTCGTCGCCTGCTGCGACATCGCCGTCGCGAGCGATGCAGCGAGCTTCTGCTTGAGCGAGGCGAGGATCGGCCTCACGCCCTCGGTGATCGGTCCTTATGTTCAGCGCGCTATCGGCGCGCGCCAGGCGCGGCGCTATTTTCTCAGCGCCGAGACGATCTCCGCGATGCAGGCGCGCGCGCTCGGCCTCGTTCACGAGATCGCTCCCGCGGCAGAGCTGGACGCGCGGCTGGCGCGCATCGTGGACGCGCTGCTCGCCGGCGCGCCCGGCGCGCAAGCAGAGGCGAAAGCCTCCATGGCGCTCTTTGCCGAGCATCCAATCGACGAAGCGCTGATGCGCGAGACAGCGCAGCGGATCGCCGCACGGCGCGCGTCTGCGGAAGGAAAGGAGGGTCTCGCGGCCTTCCTCGAGAAGCGCGCCCCCTATTGGAGACGAGATCGCGACGATGTTTCGTAAGATTCTCATCGCCAATCGCGGGGAGATCGCGTGCCGCGTGATCGCGACGGCGCGGCGCATGAGCATCATCGCCGCCGCCGTCTATTCCGACGTCGATGCGCATGCGCGTCATGTGGCGCTCGCCGACGAAGCCTATCCGCTGGGCGCAGCGCCTGCGCGTGAGAGCTATCTCGCAATCGACAAGATCATCGCCGTCGCGCGCCGCGCGGGCGCGCAAGCCGTGCATCCCGGCTATGGCTTTCTCTCCGAGAACGCAGCTTTCGCCGAGCGTTGCGCCGAGGCCGGCCTCGTCTTCATCGGACCGACGCCGCAAGCCATGCGTCTCATGGGCTCCAAGACGCACGCACGCGCATTGATGGAAAGCGCCGGCGTGCCGATCGTGCCGGGCTTTCACGGCGCGCAAGATACGGAGAGCCTCGTCACGGCGGCGACGCGCATCGGCTTTCCCGTGCTCGTCAAGGCTTCCGCGGGCGGCGGCGGCAAAGGCATGCGCCACGTCGCGACGCAGGGCGAGCTGCGCGGCGCGATCGAGAGCGCGCGGCGAGAGGCGGCGTCCGCATTCGGCGACGATTCGCTGCTGATCGAGAAGGCGCTCGACGGCGCGCGGCATATAGAAGCGCAGATTTTCGGCGACACGCATGGCGCCCTCGTCGCTTTCCCAGAACGTGACTGCTCGATCCAGCGCCGTCATCAGAAGATCATCGAGGAGACGCCCGCACCGGGCCTTTCGACGGAGCTGAGGTGCGCCTTGCGCGAGGCCGCGCTCGCCGCCGGGCGCGCGGTCTCCTATATCGGCGCCGGGACCGTCGAATTTCTCGTGACGGGCGACAGCTTCTATTTTCTCGAGATGAACACGCGGCTCCAAGTGGAGCATCCGGTCACCGAAATGATATCGGGCGTCGATCTCGTCGAATGGCAGCTGCGCGTCGCAGCCGGCGAGCCGCTGCCTGCGCAGCAGGACGAGATCGCGCGGCATGGACATGCGATCGAGGCGCGGCTCTATGCGGAAGCGCCGGCGCGCGATTTTCTACCTTGCGTCGGCCGGCTCGAGCACTGGCGCACGCCGCGCGAGGATGGCGCTATTCGTGTCGAAACCGGCGTGCGTGAAGGCGATGCGGTAACGCCTTTCTACGATCCGCTGCTCGCCAAGATCGTCGCGCATGGCGAAGACCGAGAGACCGCGCGCGCAAAGCTCGCCGCGGCGCTGCGCGATTGCGAGATCGTCGGCGTGGAGACGAATCTGCTTTTGCTGCGCGCAATTCTCGACAGCGAAGCGCATGCTGCGGGCGAGATCGACACGGGATTTCTGCCACGGCGTCTCGAGCTTGTCCTCGCGGGATCGGAAGCGCTGGACGAGGACGCCGAGACGATCGTGCTCGCTGCGGGCGCCGCCGCTTGGCTGCGCCGTCTTCGCGCCGAGCGCAATGAGGAATCGCCTTGGGACGCGTGCGACGCTTGGCGCCTCAATGGCGCGGCGCGGCAGAAGCTGTTCGTCCGCCTCGAGGATCGCGACATTCCCTTGACGCTCGCGCCTCTGCCCAAGGGCGCCTATCGCTTGCAAACGCCGAAGTCGCTGCATTGCGTCGCGCTCGAGAGCGACGCAGGTCGCATGAGCCTACGCGTGGACGGTGTCGCGCGAAAGCTTTCGATCGTCGAGCGCGCGAATGGCTTCGTCATCATATGGAATGGACGCAACCACGAGCTTTCGCTCGTCGATCCGCTCGCGCCGCCGCGCGCGGAGCGCGACGATGAGGCGGCGCTCGCGGCGCCGCTGCCGGCGCGCGTCACCGGACTCTTCGCCAGCGTCGGCGAGAGCGTGAAGAAAGGCGCGCCGCTCGTCATGCTCGAGGCCATGAAGATGGAAATCGCATTGTCCGCGCCGCGCGACGGACGCATATCGGAGATTCGGACGACGATCGGCGATATGGTGCGGCAGGGCGAGCGGCTGATCGTCTTCGCCGAGGGAGAAGCGGCATGATGAGCATTCCGCAGCGCGTGCGAATCGTCGAGGTCGGCCCGCGCGACGGCCTACAGAACGAGAGCGCAATGGTGTCAGTGGAGACCAAGGTCGCGCTGATCGAAAAGCTGGCCGCGGCGGGGCTGCGCGACATAGAAGCGGGAAGCTTCGTCTCGGCAAGGCGCGTTCCGCAAATGGCGGATACGAAGCGCGTGCTCGCACATCTTCGTTTGCCGCCGCATGTTCATCTGTCCGTTCTCATTCCCAATATGCGCGGGCTCGAGGAAGCGCTCGCTTGCGGCGTGCGCGGCGTCGCCATTTTCGCCGCGGCGAGCGAGAGCTTCTCCGAAGAAAATATCGGCTGCACGATCACGGAGAGCCTGACGCGTTATGCGCCCGTCGTCGAAGCGGCGGTCGGCGCAGGACTCGAGGTGCGCGGCTATATCTCCTGCGCGCTCGGCTGTCCCTATGAAGGCGATGTCGCGCCACGCGCCGTCGCGACGCTGGCCCGCGATCTAGCCGCGCTCGGCTGCCACGAGATTTCGCTCGGCGACACGATCGGCGTCGGCGCGCCTTTGCAGGCGCGGCGGCTCGTGGAAGAGGTCGGACGCGACATTCCATTGGCGCAGATCGCGGTTCATTTTCATGACAGCTATGGCCAGGCGCTCGCCAATATATTCGCTTGCGTCGAGATGGGCGTCGGCATCGTCGACGCATCCGTCGCCGGCCTCGGCGGCTGTCCCTTCGCGCCGGGCGCGAGCGGCAATGTCGCAACGGAGGATGTCGTCTATATGCTCCAGCGTTCGGGAATCGACACCGGCGTCGATCTCGCCGCGCTGATCGAGGCCGGAGCGTTCATTTGCGAAAATCTAGGACGCGAGAGTCAGAGCCGCGCCGCGCGCGCATCGCTTCTCCAACGAGAGAGAAGGCGCGTCGCATGAGCGATATTCTCGTCTCCCGCACGCGCAATGTCGGGCGCCTATCTTTGAACCGGCCGAAGGCGCTGAACAGCCTGACGCTGGATATGGTGCGCGATTTTTCCAGCGCGCTCGACTGCTTCGGCGCCGATCGGGAGATCGTCGCCGTCGTCGTGACGGGCGAAGGTCAGCGCGGCTTTTGCGCCGGCGGCGACATTCGCGCGCTCTATGAGCTGCGCAATGGCGAGCGCAGCCTCTATGAGACTTTCTGGCGCGAGGAATATCGGTTGAACGCGCGCATCGCCGCCTTTCCGAAACCCTATGTCGCGGTGATGGACGGAATCGTCATGGGCGGCGGCGTTGGGCTTTCCGCGCATGGCAATTTTCGCATCGTCACCGAGCGCACGCGCTTCGCAATGCCGGAGACGGGAATCGGCTTCATTCCAGATGTCGGCGGCTCCTGGCTGCTCACACGCAATGGCGGCGTCGGACGCTTCATGGCGCTCTCCGGCGCGACCGTCGGTCCGCATGACGCGATCTTCGCCGGGCTCGCCGATGTGCTCGTGGATTCGGCCTCGCTTCCCGAGCTGCTCGCCCTTCTATGCGACATTGGCGAGGCGGAAGAGGTGCGGTCGCTGCTGGCGCGCTTCGCGAAATCATCCGGCCTCGGCGCTTTGTCGCGGCACGAGACTTTGCTGCGGCGCGTGATGGCGCATTCGAGCGTCGAGCGCATCATCGCCGCGCTCGAGGCCGATGGTTCGGAATTCGCACGGGAGGCGGCGGCGACGCTCGCCATGCGCTCGCCGACAAGCCTGAAGGTGACGCTGCAGCTGCTGCGCCGCGCCGCCGATGCGGAAAATCTCGAGGCCTGCCTGCGTCAGGAGTTGCGCACGGCTTGCAATCTTCTTTCGACGCATGATCTCTACGAGGGCATTCGCGCCGCCGTCATCGACAAGGATCGCGATCCGCATTGGTCGCCGGCGACGCTCGCGGAAGTGGACGACGCCTCGGTGAAAGCGCTGCTCGACGGCGGCGCGGCGCCGGACCTCGAATTTCGGGCGTGGACATGAGCGAGACATTCGATCCCGTCGTCATCATCGGCGCCGCGCGCACGCCGATCGGGGCGATGCTCGGCGAGCTGAAGAGTGTTTCGGCGCCGGGGCTCGGCGTAGCGGCGATTCGCGCCGCGGTGGCGCGCGCCGATGCGCCGACAGATCAGATCGACGATGTGCTCATGGGCTGCGTGCTCTCGGCGGGATTGGGCCAAGCGCCGGCGCGGCAGGCGTCGCTCGCCGCCGGTCTGCCGGAGGCCGCGGGCTGCGTGACGATCAACAAAATGTGCGGCTCTGGCATGAAGGCGATCCAGCTCGCGCATGATCAATTGCTCGCCGGCAGCTCGCACGCCATCGTCGCCGGCGGCATGGAGAGCATGAGCAATGCGCCCTATCTGCTGGAGCGCGCGCGCGAAGGCTATCGCATGGGCCATAAGAGGCTCCTCGATCATATGTTTCTCGACGGGCTCGAGGACGCCTATGACAAAGGCCGGCTGATGGGCGATTTCGCCGAGGATTGCGCGACGACTCATCAATTCACGCGGCAAATGCAGGATGATTATGCGACGCTCTCGCTCGAGCGCGCGCGGCGTGCGGCGCAGCAGGGCGACTTCGACTGGGAGATCGCGCCGCTCGAAACGCAGGGCCGTGACTCGACGACGATTGCGCGTGACGAATTGCCGGCGAAAGCGAAGATCGAGGCGATCGCGAAATTGAAGCCTGCGTTTCGTGACGGCGGCACGGTGACGGCGGCCAATTCCAGCGCCATTTCCGACGGCGCCGCGGCGCTGACCTTGATGCGGCGGGATCGCGCCGAGCGCGCCGGCCTCACGCCACTCGCAATCATTCGCGCGCATGCGACGCATGCGGGGCCGCCCAATCTGTTTCCGACGGCGCCGATCTCGGCCATGCGCAAGCTCGCCGAGCGCCTGGGCTGGCCGCTGTCGAGCGTCGATCTCTTCGAGATCAACGAGGCGTTCGCCGTCGTCGTCATGGCAGCGATGCGCGAGCTCGATCTGCCGCGCGACAGAGTGAATGTGCATGGCGGCGCCTGTGCGCTCGGTCATCCGATCGGCGCCTCGGGCGCGCGCATCGTCGTTACTCTGCTCGCGGCGCTGCGCAAATATGGGCTGCGACGCGGCGTCGCCGCGCTCTGCATCGGCGGCGGCGAGGCGGCGGCAGTGGCGATAGAGACCGTGAATTAGAGTGTTTTCGAGCGAAGTGGGAACCGGTTCGCGTGAAGAAAACGCGATAGAATAGAACTCTAGCGCCAGCGCTGCGTCGCCATCATCTTACGCAGACGCTCCTGCACCAGCGCGGTGGCGGCGTCGCGCAGCGAGACGCGCATTGTGGAGGCGCGCGCGATGATCTCTCGCATGTTGCGGGAGATTTTTTCTTCGATCGCCGCAAAGGCGGCCTTCTCGTCGCCGCCGGCATATTCCACGGAAGCGCAAATCACGCCGCCGGCATTGGCGATAAAATCTGGTACAACGACGATTCCACGCTCGAACATGATGCGCTCCGCCTCGGCTGTCGCGGGAATATTGGCGCCCTGCACCACGAGCTTGCAGTGCAAGCCGCCGACATTGTCGGCGCGCAGCACATCAGGCCGCGCGGCGGGGATGAAAATATCGCAAGGCGCGGCGAGCAGCGCATCGGGCGCCAGCGCTTCGCCGCGCGGATAACTGGCGACGCTGCGGCCTTCGCTGCGAATTTGCGCCAATGCTTCTATGTCGAGTCCCGCCGCGTCATAGATCGCGCCGCGGCTATCGGAAGCGCCCACCAATTTCGCGCCTCTGCGTGAAAGGAATCGCGCCGCATGTCGTCCGACGGCGCCGAAGCCTTCGACGACGACGCGCGCGCCTTGGAGCTTCAGCCCGGCGGATGGCGCAGCGGCCTCGGCGGCTATTGCGACGCCATAGCCTGTCGCGCCGATCTCATCGAGCGGAACGCCGCCGAGCTCGGCGGGCAATCCAACGGCGCGGCCGATCTCGTCATGCACATAGGCCATGCATGTTTCATTCGTGCCCATGTCCGGGCCGGGGATGTAGTCCGTCAAAGGCTCGATCGCCTTGGCGAAGGCGCGGATGAGCTGCTCCTTCTCCTGTCGCGGCATGGCAGGATCGCCGAAGATGACGGATTTGCCGCCGCCATGGCGCAGGCCGCAGGCGGCGTTCTTCAACGTCATCGCGCGCGCGAGGCGGAAGCATTCTTCGACGCCGACATCCGGCGCCATGCGCACGCCGCCTATGGCGGGGCCGGCGGCGATATTGTCGATGACGACGATCGCCTCGAGGCCGACGCCCGGCGTGCTCACATAGACGATTTTCGCCGGGCCGAACTCGTCGACGAAGGGGAAAGCGTCTGATTTGAACGACGCGGACAGGGACGACGCGGACATGAATCATGAACTGGGCGCGCGCACGATCGATTCAAGCGCTCTTCGGCTCACGCAGCAAAAAATTCCCTAGGGCGGATGAAAAGCGCGAGGCGGCGCCTTACGTCACTCTGACGAAGCTCGAGGCAGGCCCGATGACCATTGGCGTCTCCTTCCAGATCGACTTTCTTCGCTTCCTCTCCGCGTCGGGCGAGCTCGACCCCGCGACGCCGCGCGAAGCGATAGACCCCGAGCTTTTGCTCGGCCTCTATCGCGCCATGACGCGCACGCGCGCTTATGACGGAAAAGCGATCGCTCTGCAGCGCACCGGCAAGCTCGGCACTTTCGCCTCCGCTCTGGGGCAGGAGGCGATCGGCGTCGGCATAGGCGCGGCCATGCGCAGCGAGGATGTGCTCGCGCCATCCTATCGCGATCATGGCGCGCAATTGCTGCGCGGCATGACGATGGTGGAAAATCTCGTCTATTGGGGCGGCGACGAGCGCGGCAGCGATTACGCTGTGCCTCGAAGCGACTTTCCCATTTGCGTTCCCGTCGGCACGCAGGTGGCGCATGCGGCCGGCGCCGCTTACGCCTTCAAGCTGCGTAATGAGAAGCGCGTCGCGGTGACGATCCTCGGCGATGGCGGCGCCTCGACAGGGGATTTCTATTCGGCCTTGAACATGGCCGCCGTCTGGCGCGTTCCGCTCGTTGTCGTCATCAATAATAATCAATGGGCGATCTCGACACCGCGCGAAATGGAATCGGCGACGGCGACTCTCGCGCAAAAGGCCGTCGCCGCCGGCGTCGAAGGACGTCAGGTCGATGGCAATGATGTGATCGCCATGCGCCATGTCGCGCATGCGGCGATCGAGAAAGCGCGCGACGGCGGCGGACCGACGCTCATAGAGGCGCTGAGCTATAGGCTCGGCGACCATACGACCGCCGATGACGCGTCGCGCTATCGCGACGTCGAGGTCGTACGGCGTGAGGCGGAGAAGGAGCCGATCGGTCGACTGCGCAAATATCTCATCGCGCATGGATTGTGGAGCGACGAGCAGGAGAAGGCATTCGCGAAGGATTGCGCCGATGAGGTGGAGCGCGCCGTCGCCGCCTATCTCGCGACGCCGCCGCAGGCGTTCTCGGCAATGTTCGATTATCTCTTCGCGCAGCTGCCGGAGTCGATGCGCGATCAATATGAGGAGGCGCGGCGCTTCGCGCCGAAGGATGGCGGCAATGGCTGAGCTCACTCTCGTCGAGGCCGTCAATCGCGCGCTCGCGCGTGCGCTCGAGCATGATCCCACCGTGCTGCTTCTCGGCGAGGATATCGGCGTCAATGGCGGCGTGTTTCGCGCGACGCTCGGCCTGCAGCAGCGCTTCGGCTCGGCGCGCGTTCTCGATACGCCGCTCGCCGAGGCGGCCATCGCCGGCGTCGCCGTCGGCATGGCGGCGATGGGGCTGAAGCCAGTGATGGAGATTCAATTCAGCGGCTTCATCTATCCGGCGCTGGATCAGCTCATCAATCACGCCTCGCGTCTGCGCAATCGCACGCGCGGACGGCTCAGCTGTCCCATGGTCTTGCGCGCGCCCAATGGCGGCGGCATTCACGCGCCGGAGCATCATTCGGAAAGCCCCGAGGCCATGCTCGCGCATACGCCGGGCCTGCGCGTCGTCATTCCGTCTTCGCCCGCGCGCGCCTATGGCCTGCTGCTCGCCGCCATTCGCGATCCCGATCCGGTCGTCTTCCTCGAGCCGACGCGGCTCTATCGTCTGTTCAAGCAAGAGGTAATCGACGATGGCGAGAGCCTGCCGCTCGACACATGCTTCGTCTCGCGCGAGGGGCGCGACGTCACCCTCGTCGCCTGGGGCGGCATGCTGCACGAGGCGCTCGCCGCCGCCGACAGCCTCGCGAGCGAAGGCGTCGATTGCGAGGTCATCGACATTGCGACGCTGAAGCCGCTCGACGCCGAGACCATTTTGCGCTCGGTGGAGAAGACCGGCCGCTGCATCATCGTGCAGGAGGCCGCGCGCACCGCGGGCTTCGGCGCGGAGATCGCCGCCGTCATCGCCGAGCGCGGGCTGTATTTTCTGCAAGCCCCGGTGCGGCGCGTCACCGGCTATGACGTCGTGATGCCGCTGGCGCGGCTCGAGGGACAATATTTGCCGAGCGTCGCGCGCATCGCCGACGCCGTGCGCAAAACGATGGAGGCGGCATGAGCGTCTTCAAGCTTCCCGATCTCGGCGAGGGACTGCAAGAGGCCGAGCTGGTGCAATGGCATGTCGCGCCCGGCGAGGAGGTCGCGATCGATCAGCCGCTCGTCTCCGTGGAGACGGCGAAGGCGGTCGTCGAGATTCCTTCGCCGCAAGCCGGGCGCATCGAAAAGCTGTTCGCGCAGGCGGGCGAGATCATCCGCATCGGCGGCCCGCTCATCGCCTTTGCGGGCGATGCGGAAGCGGCGCCTCTCGCGACGCGAGAGGACAAGGGAACCGTCGTCGGCGCGATGGAGACGAGCGGCCGCGTGCTGCAGGAAGGCGCGGCGCCGCTCGGGCGCAATGGCGCCGGCCTTCGCGCGACGCCGGCGGTGCGCGCGCTGGCGCGGCGGCTGGATGTCGATCTCGCGATGGTGACGCCTTCCGGCGCCGATGGCGTCATCACCGCGAGCGATGTGCAGCGCGTGGCGCGCATATTGGCGGAGACGGCGCCGTCCGAGCCTCTGCGCGGCTTTCGTCGCGCCATGGCGCAGAATATGGCGTTGGCGCAAGCCGAGGTGGCCGCGGCGACAGTGGTGGACGACGCCGACATAGACGCTTGGCCGCAGGGCGAAGATACGACATTGCGGCTCATTCGCGCGCTCGTCGCCGGCTGCCGCGTCGAGCCGGGGCTCAACGCCTGGTTCGAATCCCATGCGCTGGCGCGACGCGTGCTCACCGCCATCGATCTCGGCATCGCCGTCGATTCGGCGGAAGGCGGATTATTCGTGCCCGTGCTGCGCAATGTCGCCCAGCGCGATCCTTCCGATCTGCGCGCCGGGCTGAACAAAATGCGCGCCGATATAGAGGCGCGGCGCATTCCGCCGGAGGAATTGCGCGGCGCCACCATCACCCTCTCCAATTTCGGCATGATCGCCGGGCGCTACGCCGCGCCGATCGTGCTGCCGCCGACCGTCGCCATTCTCGGCGCGGGCCGCATCCGGCGCGCGATCGTCGCCGATGACGAAGGCCGTCCCGTCGCGCGGCGCATGCTGCCGTTGAGCCTCACCTTCGACCATCGGGTCGTCACCGGCGGCGAGGCCGCGCGCTTTCTCGGCGCGGTGATCGCCGATCTTAGCCGCGCGGCGTGAAAAAGCGCGGCGGCGCCTTCGCCGTGTCGTCGGGCAAAATGCATCGAATTTGAATATATTTGTAGTATATTCGCTCGATAAATGAATAGAATTTTCTATTCTTTCACAGACGATCGTAAAAATCCCGCGTCCAACCCCATGCCGGCTTATATCATAATATATTGATATAGAACGATTTTTGCGACGACCCGCGGCGCCGATGCGCCGCATAAGTACATGTCCTAATTTTGGAATTGGTCGCCAGCAAGTATTGACGGAACAGCGCGGCCCGCTGCAATCTCGCCGCCCAGGGAGAATTGGCGCTGATGACATCCATGGATCAATTTGATCTCCGCACGCAATCGATCAATTTGAAGCGTTCCTTTCGGCTTCTCGTCTTTGCCGAGCCGCTTTGCCCATTCGCCGACAGCCGCGGCCCATTTGCCGCCTGCTGATCGCCCTTCAATCGAACTGTAACGAGTTTGCGTAACGCGTAAGGAGCTTCTCATGATCACCGTGTCGCAATGCGCGGCCCAGGCGGGCCTGGCCTCCAACGAGCTGGTTCTCGGCGCCATCCCCTCTTGCGAGCATGACGCGCTGCTCGAGAGCTATCTCCTCAACGGCCATCGTGGGCTCGAGGCAGTGCGCGAGATGATTGTCGCCGATCTGCGCGGCTTTCTCGATCTCGGCGTGACGGGCCGCGCCGCCGATCTGCTGATCGTGCTGCGCCTGCTGCTCACCGCCCATCCACAGGCGGGCCGCGCCCAACGTCCGCATCACGCCGAGAGCGAGGCGGCTTTCGAGACCGCGCTGCTCGGCCATTATTTCGACGCCCGCCGCGGTGGGGCCAAGGGCGCGCCTCTCCGCGAGCCGGGCGTGGTGCTGTCCTTCTTTCGCGAGGGGCGCCGGACCGAGCGGCGCGCCGCGCGCGGCGAGCCGCCGGAGTCCCATTGTGGCGGCGATCCGATCATCGCGCGCTTCGGCGCGCGGGCGTCCTATCTGCGCGGCGAACGTTAGAGTTTTTTCGCGCCGAGCGGGAGCCGGCTCGCGCAGCGCAGAGCAATAGCGTCCAGAGTCCTTCCCATTCGAACGAGCCGGAAGGACTCTGGAACGGCGCCGAAGCGGAACGCCTCATTCGCCGGAGGTCACGTGGGCGTCACGCGGGCTATTGCCAATCGACGCGCAGCATAGGATCATCCCGGCCCGACGCGCCTGTCGAGGCGCAAAACGCTCGGGTGGTCGGACCCGCTTCTCTATGCAATCGGTAGACTATTTCGATTTCGGCTTTTCTGACGAGCACGCCCTGGAGCCTCGGCTCGGCGGAGCGCTCGAATGAGCGCCCTCGCCCATACTCCGGTCGTTCATGTCATCGACGATGACGCCGCCGTCCGCGACTCGCTGAGGCTCCTCCTGAAGATGGAGGCTTTCGACGTTCGCGCCCATGCCTCGGCGCGCGAGTTTTTCGCCAGCCTCGGCCCCGGCGACGGCGGCTGCGTCGTCACCGATGTGCGCATGCCGGGCGAGAGCGGCCTGGAGCTGCTCGCCGAGATCAAAGCGCGCGGGCTCGATTTGCCGGTGATCGTCATCACCGCCCATGCCGATGTGTCGCTCGCGGTTCAAGCGATGAAATCCGGCGCCGTCGATCTTCTCGAAAAGCCCTTCGGCGAGGAGACGCTGCTCCGCTCTGTCCGCCAGGCGCTCGGTCTTCGCGGCGCGGGCGATGGCCATAGCTCGGAGGCGGCGATAGCGCGCGACCGTCTGGCCAGCCTCACGGCGCGAGAGCGCGAGGTGCTGGTCGGCGTGCTCGAAGGCCGCCCCAACAAGATCATCGCCCATGAGCTCGGCATCAGCGTCCGCACAGTGGAGGCGCATCGCGCCCGGCTGATGGTGAAGATGCAGGTCAAGAGCCTGTCCGAGCTGGTGCGCATATCCGTGCTCGTCCCGCGCGCCGCATCCTTCTGAGCCATTGCGCCGCTCGCCCGCCGATATGGAAGAGGCGCGGCGCATCCTGCGCACGCGCTTCGGGCATGAGGATTTTCTGCCGGGACAGGCGGCCGTGGTCGCGGCTCTGCTCGAGGGGCGCGACGCGCTCGCGGTGATGCCCACCGGGGCCGGCAAATCCCTGCTCTACCAATTGCCGGCGGCCCTGGGCGTGGCGCCGGTCGTGGTCGTCTCGCCGCTCATTTCGCTGATGCGCGATCAATTGCGCGGCCTCGCGCGCTCGGGCGTCGCCGCCGTCGCGCTACATTCGGGCCAGAGCGAAGAGGAGCATGGCGCCGCGCTCGCCGCCATAGCGGACCGGCGCGCGAAGCTCGTCTATCTCGCGCCGGAACGCCTCGCCGGAGACGGAACCATCGCGCTCTTGCGCGCCGCCGGCGTGGCGCTGCTCGCCGTGGACGAGGCGCATTGCGTCTCCCATTGGGGGCATGAGTTTCGCCCGGATTACGCCCGGCTGGGGGAGATCGCCGCGCGGCTCGGCGCGCCGGTGCTGGCGGTGACGGCGACGGCCGGCCCGCGCACGCGCGCCGATATCATCGCCAGCCTGTTCACGCGCGCGCCGGAGGTTTTCGTCTCCTCCTTCGCGCGGCCCAATCTGCGCCTTTCTTTCCGTCCCCGCGGCGATGCGGCGGGGCGGCTGACGCGCTTCCTGCGCCGGCGGGAGGGAGAGAGCGGCGTCGTCTATGTGAATTCGCGCCGCAAGGCCGACGCTATGGCGGCCACGCTGCGCGGGCTCGGCTTCGACGCGCTCGCCTATCACGCCGGCCTCGATGCGGCGACGCGCGCGGCCCATCAGGACGCTTTCTTCGAACGCGCCGGCGTGGCGATGATCGCGACCATCGCCTTCGGCATGGGCGTCGACAAAAAGGACGTGCGCTTCGTCGTCCACGCCGATCCGCCCGATTCGATCGAGGCCTATTATCAGGAGATCGGCCGCGCCGGCCGCGACGGACTGCCGGCCGATGCGCTCGCCCTCTTCGATCCGCGCGAGCTCGCCGGCCGCTTCGGCTTCGCGCCGCCGGCGGACGATCCGGTCGCGCTCGGCGAGACGGAGCGGCGACGCGCCATGGCGCGCCTCTGCCTCACCCCCGCCTGCCGCTTCCAGACGCTGCTCGCCGCTTTCGGCGAGGAGAGCGGCCGCTGCGGGCGCTGCGACAATTGCCGCGGCGGCCTGATGGCGCTGCCGCGCCGCGCGGGCCTCGTCGCGCTCGGCTGGCGCGTGGCGCTGCTCGCCCGCTTCTCCGGCGCCGGCGCCGAGAGGCTCGACGAGCCGGAGGAGGCGTCTATCCCCGCTGTGGCGCCGGGCCTCTCCATCGCGCCGACTGAGGAACGGCTCAGCGTGGCCGAGGAGCGGCTCTATCGGCGGTTGCTGCATTTGCGGCTCGATATTGCGAGGCGCGGCCGTCTCTCCCCCCGCGCGGTGGCCAGCGACATGATGCTGCGTCGGCTCGCGATCACGCGGCCGAGCATGATCGGCGATTTTCCGCCCGGCGAGATCGTCGACGCGCCGGCCTTTCTGCGCGAAATCGAAGCGTATGACGAATGAAGGTCGAATCGAAAACTTTCGTCCCGAGAAGCCGTCCGCCATTCGCGTTCCGTCAAAAAAGCGTCTTCGTAAGGAGATATTCGGTACTTTTTATCGTCGGCACGACGCAGAGCGTGGCATGAAACATTTTCGCGCGATTTTCGCGTTACTTCTTTTCGTCGCTTTTTGGACGACGAGCTCTGCCAGCGCGCAAGTCGCATCCGATGCTCCTTCGCCGGAGCTTCCGGCGAATGCCGCTGACCTGAATGGTCTTCTCTATATGAAAGATTGGAACGGTCTCGGAGCCGCGCTGAAGGACGCCGATCAGACCCCGGTCACCCGCGTGAAAGCGATGAACTGGCTACAGCGCCGGGTCTTGCGCGGCGCGGAATATTTCGTCGTTTACGCCTATATGCGCGAGCTATGGACTGTCGGAACCGTGTCGCAGTCGGAGGGAATGCGCCAAACGGCGGGCGCGATGGCGCTCTACGCCTATGCGCTCATCGCGATCGACGGCGCCAAATGCCAGGACCTGACGGCGCCGGGCAATCGCATGACCCAATTGTTGGGCCTCAATCCCTCGACCTTTTCGTTTGTGAAGAGTCAGCCGGCAGAGACGAAAGCAAAAATGATCGATTTGGCGATCACGATCGAAAACCGCACCTCGTCCGCTCGCCGTGATGACGACTTGCTCTGCCGTGGCGGCTTGGAGGAATACAAAGCAGCTTTCGAGGGAGGGACGCAAACCGAAGTTCCAAACTCGACAGGGCATTTCGGCAAGACATTTCAAGTCGAGCCTCCTGCCGATTGGAAACCGAAATTCGCGCCGCCGGAGGTCTACCGCCCCAAGCAGGAGATCGCGCGCAACGCCATGCGCGAAGCCCTGCTCAAATTGATCCAGTAGTTAGCGCCCAAAACCGCCGTTCCTACTCGTCTTCCAGCCCCTGCGTCGGACGGGCGCGCCTTTTCTTCAGCTCGCGCAGCCGCGTCGAAGCGCGCGCGGCGCGTTGGCGCGCCGCCTCGCCGGTCGGCTGCAGCAGCTTGCGATATTCGTCGCGCTTCTCATGGATGGAAGCGATCACATAGCCCATGGGCACGCCGACATCGACGAGCACCGTCTCGGCGAGCTGCAGGCTCGACTCGATCGTCTCTGGTATCGCGTCGCTGGCGCCGAGCTCGTAGAGATGGGTGGCGTGCCAGGCGTCGCGGGCGCGCGCAACAATGGTCATATCGGCGCGCTGCTGATGCGCGAGGCGCACGATCTCCTGCGCGGCTTGCGGATTCTCCACCGTCACCACCAGCGCGCGCGCCTGGGCGACGCCGAGGCGCATCAAAAACTCGCGCCGCATGCAATTGCCCCAATAAATATCGACGCCCTTGTCGCGCGTCTGCGCGACGAGCTTCACGTCATTGTCGACGGCGACAAAGGGAATCTCGTGACGGCTCAGCATGGCGCCGATGAGCGCTCCGACGCGCCCATAGCCGACAATGACGACGCGGCCGGCGGCGATCTCGCGCTCCGGCGCGAGATGGCCGAACTCGGCCTCGTCGTCTTGCAGGCGGCGGCCCGGATTGACCCATTCGCCGAGGCGCGCCAGCGCCGGCAGCACGAAGAGGCCGAGCGTCACCGCCAGCATGGCGTCGGCGCCGAGATTTTTCGGCAGCACGCCGGAGGCGATGGCGGCGCCGACGAGAATGAAGGCGAACTCGCCGCCGGGCGCGAGCAGCAGCGCCACTTCCGCCGCTATGCGCGGGCGCAGGCGAAAGGCGCGGCCGAGCAGGAAGACGATGAGGGTCTTGGTCACGATGAGGCCGATGGCGATGACCAGCACTTGGCGCAGGTCCTCGATCACGCGATCGAAATCGAGCCCGGCGCCCACCGACACGAAGAAGAGGCCGAGCAGCAGGCCTTTGAACGGCTCGATCGTCACCTCGATCTCGCGGCGAAACTCGGTCTCGGCGAGCAGCAGGCCGGCGATGAAGGCGCCGAGCCCCATCGAAAAGCCCGCCGCCGCGCTGGCGACGCCGGCGCCGATGATGACCAGCAGGCTCGCCGCGGTGAACAGCTCGATGGATTGCGCCGCCGCCACCAGATGGAACAGCGGCCGCAGCAGCAGCCGTCCGGCGATGATCAGTCCGCCCATGGCGGCGAGCGCCGGCAGAAAGGCGAGCAGCGCTTTCAGCCCTTCGCTCTCCACTTGCGGATCGGAGAGGAAGGAGATGAGGAAGAGCAGCGGCGCCACCATCAGATCCTGCAGCAGCAGCACCGAGAAGGCGGCGCGGCCGGCGGCGCGATTGAGGCGCCGGCGCTCGGCGAGCAGCGGAATGACGATCGCCGTGGAGGACATTGCGAGCGCCGCGCCGAGCAGCGCCGCCGGCGCGGGGCCGAGCCCGGCCCAGAACACGCCCGCCGCCGTCAGCGCCCCGCCGCAGAGCAGAACCTGCGAGAGGCCGAGCCCGAAGACGAGCGTGCGCATGCGCGCGAGGCGCTCCCAGGAGAGCTCGAGGCCGATCATGAACAAGAGGAAGACGAGGCCGAATTCGGCGATCTTGGCGACGCCCTCGAGATCGCTCAGCGCGATCGCCGAGAGAAGCTCATGACGCTCGGCGAGCTTGCCGAGGCCGAAAGGGCCGAGCGCCGCGCCGGCGAGCAGAAAGCCGAGAATGGGGCTGATGCGCAGCCGATGAAACAAAGGCGCGACGACTCCCGCCGTGCCCAGAAACAGCAGCGCCTCACGATACTCGCCCCACTGAAACGCCGCAGCCCCCGACATCGCCGTCCTTTCCCGTCACCGATTCGGGCTTCAGCATAAGGGAGCGGGCAGCCGGTCACGAAGCCGTTTCTGGGGCTCCGCCTTCTCCTGCCGGCGGAGAAGGCGACGCGCCCGTCTCACATTCCCTTGCGCGGATCGTAGGGCTTGGCCGTGCGGCATTTTTGAGCGAAGGCCTCGAGCTCGGCGTCGGCGCCTTCGGGCAACAGCACGCGCAGCGTCACATAGAGATCGCCAGCCGGCTTGCCCTCCGCGGCGGGCAGTCCCTTGCCGCGCAGGCGCAGCACGCGGCCGCCGTTGGAGCCGGCGGGGATGGTCAGCTCCACCTTGCCGGAGAGCGTCGGCGCCGCGACCTTGGCGCCCAGAACCGCCTCGTAGAAGGCGATCGGCAGATCGAGCTTCAGATCGCGGCCAGAGATGGCGAACAGCGGGTCCGGCGCGACATGGATGGTGACGATGGCGTCGCCGGGCTCGCCGCCGGGTGGGGCGGCGTGGCCCTGGCCGCGCAGGCGGATCTGCTTGCCGTCCTCTATGCCGATCGGAATATTCACATCGAGCGTGCGGCCGGTGGGCAGAAAGACGCGCGTGCTGCCGCCCGTCACCGCCTCGGCCAGCGAGATGGTCACTTGCAGCGCCACATCCTCGCCGCGGCGCGGCGCGCGGGCTCCGCGGCGTCCGCCCGCCCCGGCGCCGAAGAGATCGGCGAAAAGATCAGAAGGGTCGAAGCCGGCGCGGCCGCCGCCGCCCGGAGCGTCGCCGCCGAAATGGAACTCGAAATGCTCGGCACCGCCAGGGCCGCGCTGTCCGCGATAGCCGCCGCCCGGTCCCGCGCCGAATCCCTCGAAGCCGGTGAAGCGCGGCTTGCCCTCGGCGTCGATCTCGCCGCGGTCGAATTGCGCCTTTTTCTTCTCGTCGCCGAGAATCTCATAGGCGGAATTGGCCTCGGCGAATTTCTCCTTGGCCTTGGGGTCGTTCTTGTTCTGATCCGGGTGGTATTTTTTCGCGAGATTGCGAAACGCCTTCTTGATCTCGGCGGCGCTCGCCGTCTTGGCGACGCCCAGGACATCATATGGATCGCGCATTTTCTTCAAAAGCCCATAGTGGCGCCCGCCTCATGCGGCGCGGACGCTCATGTCTGACATGTCTATTTGGGAGAAGAGGCGGCCGCGCGCAAGGATGCGGCGAAGGTCGGAGGACGAGACCGCTGATTTTTCAGGCCGGATTTCTCAGGCCTTGCGCCAGGGCCGCACATCGATCAGCGCCCAATCGGCGGATTTGTCGCGGCAGGCCGTGCCCTGCAATTGCTCGTGGCTCTCTTTCGTCCCGACTTCCGCCAGAAAGGCGCGGCAGACCTTGCCCTCCGAAGGATAGGGCTGGCCGACCGGCGTGAAGGAGCCGCGCGCATGGCTTTCGGGATTGTCCCAATTGACCGTCGCGCCGGCGCCCTGAGGATCGAGCGCGACGCCAAGGGCCGCATTGGCGCGCCGCCAATCCTCCTGGTCGAGCGAATGGGAGAGAGTCGGCGTGGTCTTATGCGGAATGGAGCCGGTCACATCGTCGCTGACATTCTTCCAGGCCGGGGCCGGCTCGCCGCCGGGAATGGCGAAAGAACAGCCGCCGAGCGCCGCCGCCATCAGCGTGGCTGCGAGAAGACGCGCGGCGGCGAGACCGATTTGAGAAGCGGCTGCGGCGGCGTTATGTGTGTCTCGCGGGTCGTGCAATGCGCTGCCTTACCACCATGACCACCGCCCTCGTTTCGGCGGCAGCTGAGGATTTTCCCGTGAAGGGGTTAAAACAGAGTGACTTCTGCGAGGCCTCCGAACCTTACGCATTATTCGGCGAGTGGTTCGAGGAGGCGAGGACGAGCGAGCCCGACGTTCCCGAAGCGATGGCGCTCTCCACCGTGGACGAAACCGGCTTGCCGGATTCCCGCATGGTTTTGATGAAGGATTGGGGCGAATCCGGCTTCACCTTCTATACCAACGCCGAGAGCGCCAAGGGCCGCGAGCTCGCGGCCACGATGAAGGCGGCGGCGCTTTTCCACTGGAAATCGCTGCGCCGCCAGGTGCGGCTGCGCGGTCCGGTGGAGCCCGTATCGGACGCCGAGGCCGACGCTTATTTCGCCAGCCGCCCGCGCGACAGCCGCATCGGCGCCTGGGCGAGCCGCCAGTCGCAACCGCTGGAGAGCCGATTCGCGCTCGAGAAAGCGGTCGCTTATCAGGCCGCGCGCTTCGGGCTCGGCGAGGTGCCGCGGCCGCCGCATTGGCGCGGCTATCGGATCCTTCCGGTCGCGATCGAGTTCTGGGCGGATCGGCCCTTCCGCCTGCATGATCGCGTGCAATTTTCCCGCGAGGGCGCGGGCTGGACCAAGGCGCGGCTCTATCCTTGACGCGTTCGCGAGGCGTCGGCGCCTTCTCCCCACATGCGGGGAGAAGGCGCCGATGAGGGGCTCGGGGCGTTTCCCGTCTGTGGCCAACGCCCCGAGCCCCTCACCCCGACCCTCTCCCCGCGCGCGGGGAGAGGGAGATACGTCGAAGCTCGAAAGAAAGCGGCGAAGCGATGCCATTCTCGTCAAACAGAACGATCGCGACGAAGAGCGAGCCTGAAGGCTCGCGGTCCTGGCCGCGCTCCGGACCGCGAGCCTTCAGGCTCGCCAGCGCCCTCGCGCTTTCTTGCGCCTTGTTCGCGCAGCCGGCGCGCGCGCAGGATTTTCTGCAGAATCTGTTCGGCTGGGGCCAGCAGCATTCGGCGCCGCGCGTGATCGAGCGGGCGCCGCAGCAGGGCAAGGCCAAGCCGAAGAAGAAGAACGCCGCGAAAACGCCGCCGGGAGGCAAGCAGCAGGCGCAGCCCAACGGCGCCGCGCAGCAGCCTGCCGCCGAAGGGCCGCCGCCGCCCTATGAGCCGCAATTGCTCCGACTCTCCGAGATACTCGGCGCGCTCTCCTATCTGCGCGATCTCTGCGGCTCCGAGGATGGCGAGGATTGGCGCGCCAAAATGAGCTCGCTGCTGGAGGCGGAGGCCAAGACGGGCCAGCGCCGGCTGAAGCTGACGGGCGCATTCAACCGCGGCTTTCGCGGCTATGAGACCACCTATCGCTCCTGCACGCCCAATGCGCGCCTGGCCATCTCACGCTATCTCGACGAAGGCGGCCGCATCGCGCACGACATCGCGTATCGTTACGGGAATTCCTGACGTCGCAAACGCGGATGTGCGTTAACCCTCCGGCAAGGACCCGTCTCGCGCGGCGCGCCGCCGTTGATTAGAGTGATCGCATGACGGGCTTTCCTTCCTCCACATTGGACGACGCCGCCGGCTCCGAGCAGCGGCGAGTCGCGCTCGCTTATCTCGCCGAGGCTTTCGCGGAAGCCGCGCTCGCCGGGATCGAAGGGGATTCCTTCGCCCATGTCGCGCTCTCGGCGGCGCTGCACGAGCTCGTCGCCACTTATGGCGAGGAGGAGGTCGCGGCTTTCGTGGAACGTTTGCCGCGGCGCTTGCGCGACGGCGAATTCTCGAGCGGCCTGCGCCATTGAGCGCGCTTTTCCGCGTGCGCGCGTGAAAAAGCCGATAAAACCAGTTGTCGAGACGATCTCCCAGCCGCTCCGCGACCTCGCCGCACTGCCCGCGCCGGTGCGCGCGCTGCGCGAGAAGATTCTCGCCGCTTGCGAGACGGGCGACATAGAGGCGCTGCGCATTCCGATCGACTGGAACGAGGTGCGCCCCTTGTTCGAGCGCGGCGCGCGGCGGCCGGCGGGCGCCGATCCGATCGAGACCTTGAAATCGCTCTCATTCGATCGCGCGGGACGCGAGATGCTCTCGCTCGCGCGCGCCGTATTGTCGCAGCCCTTCCTGCGCATCACGCGCGGGCCGTTCGAGAGCTATGAATGGCCGGCTTTCGCGCGACGTCCCGCGCCGCCGGCGAGCGAGGAAGAGACGCGCGCGCTCTGGGCCTGCGTGCGCTTCGCCGATCTCGCCGCATCCAATGCCGACGGCCGCCCGAAAGTGATGCGGATCGGCGTCGGCGCGGATGGCGTCTGGCACTATTTCTGGAACGCGGAGTAAGCTCGCCGTAATGATCTCGGGACGCTCGGCGCCCGAGACGAACGCGTCTCAGGCGAGACGCGCGGCGGAGCGAAGCTGATCGCGCGCGCGGCGACGATCCTGCACAGGCTGATAGGCGATCTGCGAATGATAGCCGCAATAAGGGCTGCCGCCGCCGCCCGGCGAGCGCGCGCCGCAGAAGCGAAACTCGGCCGATGTCGGATCGCCGATCGGCCAACGGCACATCGACTCTCTGAGCTCCATCAGCGTGACGCGTTCGGACATTGGAATGACGACTTCCTCTTGCGGGCGGGCGTCCGGCATCACCAGCGCGCGCGGCGCGAATGCCAACGCGACATTGCCGACGACAGCGGGCGCATGTCCGTGATGCACGCGCGGCGCAGCGGCCTGCGGGCGTTGTGGTTTCGCGACGCGCGGACGCGCCGCTATGGGCGTCTTGGCGCGCTGTGCGAGTCCGAGACGATGAATCTTACCAATAACGGCGTTGCGCGTGATGCCTGCGCCGATCTCGGCAGCCACCTGACTGGCGCTGAGGCCGTCGTTCCAGAGCTTGCGTAGCATCTCGACGCGCTCGTCGGTCCAGGACATTAAGGTCCTCCTCGATTAAGCCGGCTTCAGCCGAGAGAATCGGCGAACGCTCGCGCAACCGGCGACGCCGGAGTCGACAAGACGCGCACACACTCGAATGAAGGCGCCACACGAGATGTCGTGGGCGATGACGCGAACGCTACCCTACCAGTTGAATCACGCGCAAGAGTCCCTGGCAAGCGAAACAGCGTTCCCCACAAGGTAATGCCGCTCATTCCCCGCGGGTGTTGCGCGAAAGACTCACTATGGGCGTCGAAACGCATGGGATTTCACGCATGGCGGCGCATCTGGCGGCGCATTTCGCCGCGCACGAACGTCTCTATATGCGTCATCGGCGCGCGGCGGCTTTGTCGCGCGGTCGATCGCGGCGGCGCCGGCGCCGTCGTTTCGCCGCAGTCCCGGCGCCGCGTCGCCATGGAGAATGAGGCGGGGGAATGGGATTTGACCCGCGCAAGGGGAGGACCTAGAATGTTTCCACGAGAAAGATGCCGCCCCAGAAGGGCGGCACTTTGATTTTCAGACCCTCGCTGCATGGCGGCCGCTGCATGGCGGCGGGACCCGACGGGCGCCGGCGAGCTAAGGTCTCTCCGAAGGAGTCGCCAAGTGGTTTCGGCGCTGTTTCCGACCTATGCGCGGGCCGATCTCGCCTTCGAGCGGGGCGAGGGCGCCTGGCTCACCGCCAGCGATGGCGAGCGCTATCTCGACTTCGGCGCCGGCGTCGCGGTCAATTCGCTCGGCCATGGCCATCCGCATCTCGTCGGCGCGCTGACGGCCGCCGCGGCGAAGCCCTGGCACGTCTCCAATCTCTTTCAGATTCCAGAGGCCGAGCGCCTCGCCCGCAGGCTCGCGCAGGCGACATTCGCGGATCTGGTCTTCTTCACCAATTCGGGCGCCGAGGCGGTCGAATGCGCGATCAAGACCGCGCGCAAGTTCCATGCAGTGGAAGGTCGGCCGGAGCGCTATCGGCTCATCACTTTCGAGGGCGCCTTCCATGGCCGCACGCTGGCGACCATCGCCGCCGGCGGCAATCCCAAATATCTCGACGGCTTCGGCCCGCCGACCGACGGCTTCGACCAGGCTCCCTTTGGCGATCTCGACGCCGTGCGCGCGCTCGTCGGCCCGCAGACGGCGGGCGTGCTGCTCGAGCCCATTCAAGGCGAAGGCGGCGTGCGCGCGGCCCCGCCGCGCTTCCTGGCCGGCCTGCGCGAGCTCTGCGACGCGCATGGGCTGCTGCTCATCGTCGACGAGGTGCAGACGGGCATTGGCCGCACCGGGCGTTTCCTCGCGGTCGAGCATTCCGGCGTGACGCCGGACATCGCCGCTCTGGCCAAAGGCATAGGCGGCGGCTTTCCGCTCGGCGCCTGTCTCGCCACGGCGGAGGCCGGCAAGGGCATGACCGTCGGCGCGCATGGCTCCACCTATGGCGGCAATCCGCTCGCCACAGCTGTGGGCAACGCCGTGCTCGATGTGGTGCTGGAGCCCGGCTTCGTGGAGCGCGTCGCCGGCCTCGGCGTGCTGTTCCGCCAAAAGCTCGCCGAGCTCGAGGATCGTCATTCGTCGATCATTGAGAGCGTGCGCGGCGAGGGCCTGATGTTCGGCCTGAAGACGCGCGTGCCCAATGGCGACTTCGCCGCCGCGGCGCGCGAGGCCAAGCTGCTGACCATTCCCGCGAGCGACAATGTGGTGCGGCTGCTGCCGCCGCTGATCGTCGGCGAGAATGAGCTGGCCGAAGCCGCGCGACGGCTCGACGCCGCCTGTGTGAAGCTCGAGAGCGCCGGAGCCGCGCGATGACCGCCCATACGCCGCTGACGGGCGTCCGTCATTTCCTCGATATTTCCGAGCTTCCGCCGACCGAGCTGCGACGCATTCTCGATATCGCCGCGGCGATAAAGGCCGCGCGCGTGCGCGGCGCGCGCTCGAGCTACCAGCCTCTGGCCGGCAAGACGCTGGCGATGATCTTCGACAAGCCGTCGACCCGCACGCGCGTCTCCTTCGATCTCGGCATGCGCGAGCTCGGCGGCGAGACGATCATGCTGACGGGCCATGAGATGCAGCTCGGCCGCGGCGAGACGATTGCGGACACCGCCCGCGTGCTGTCGCGCTTCGTCGACGCCATCGTCATCCGCATTCTCTCGCATGACGATCTCACCGAGCTCGCTCGCTACGCCAGCGTGCCTGTGGTGAACGGGCTCACCAAGCTCTCGCATCCCTGCCAGGTGATGGCGGACGTGCTCACCTTCGAGGAGCATCGCGGCCCGATACAGGGCCGCACCGTGGCCTGGACCGGCGACGCCAATAATGTGCTGGCGAGCTGGGTCCATGCGGCGAAGCCCTTCGACTTCACGATCAATGTCGCGACGCCGCCGGAGCTCGCGCCCGGCGACGAGCTGGTCGAATGGGCGCGCGCCAATGGCGTGCGGCTCAATCTCACAGCCGATCCTTTCGCGGCTGTCGCCGGCGCCGACGCCGTCATCTCCGACTGCTGGGTGTCCATGGGCGACGAGCAGGAGGAGGCGCGCCGCCATGCGCTGCTCTCGCCCTTCCAGGTGAACGCCAAGCTGATGGAAGCGGCCAATAAGGACGCGATCTTCATGCATTGCCTGCCGGCGCATCGCGGCGAGGAAGTGACCGACGAGGTGATCGACGGCCCGCAATCGGTGGTGTTCGACGAGGCGGAGAACCGCCTTCACGCGCAAAAGGGCGTGCTCGCCTGGGTTTTCGGAGCGAACGGGCCATGACGCGACAGGCGCGCAAATGACGCGACGGGCGGATGAGGCCATCGCCCGGCCGGCGTCGCCCTTCGCCGAGGACGACAGCCTGCTCCCCTTCGCGGTCGAGCCGCTCGATCTGCGCGGACGTTTGACGCGGCTCGGGCCGGCGGCGCATTCCATCCTCACCCATTACGATTATCCGCCGGCCGTCGCGCGCCTGCTCGGCGAGGCGGCCGCGCTGACGACGCTGCTCGGCTCGCTGATCGAGTCGCATGGGCGCTTTCAATTGCAGACGCGCAGCGACGGGCCGGTCGATATGATCGTCGTCGATTTCGACGCGCCCGGAAAGCTGCGCGGCTTCGCGCGCTATGACGAGAGCCGCATCGTCGCCGGCATGGCTCCGGGCGATCTGCTCGGCCGCGGCCATCTGGCGCTGACGATGGAGCACGACCGCGACGCCGCGCGCTATCAGGGCGTGGTGCCGCTGGAGGGCGACGGCTTCGCCGAGGCGGCGCATCGCTATTTCCGCCAGTCCGAGCAGATTCCGAGCTATGTGCGCCTCGCCGTGGCCGAGAGCGTGACGCCCGCCGGGCGCAGCTGGCGCGTCGGCGGCCTGCTGCTGCAATATCTGCCGGGGACGCCCCTGCGCCCGCGCGATCTCGATCCCGGCGACGCGCCCGCCAGCTCCGCTCTTTCGAACGATAGCGAAGAGGACGCCTGGGTCGAAGGCCTGTCGCTGGCGGCGACGACACAGGATCACGAGCTGGTCGATCCGGGGCTCTCGGGCGAGCGGCTGCTCTATTCGCTGTTCCACGAGCGCGGCGTCACCGTCTATCCGACGCGCAGAATCGTCGAATCCTGCCGCTGCTCGACGGAGCGCATCGCCAATCTCCTGCGCAGCTTCGCGCCGCAGGACCGCAGCGACATGATCGGCGACAATGGCCGCATCGGCGTGACCTGCGAATTCTGCCGCACGCTGCGCGAGTTCGACCCGGCGGATTTCGAGTAGCGCGGGCGCTGCTTCCATCGATGGGGCGTGGGTGTTAAATCTAGCGAACATTGCAAACTTACTCGGCGATGGCTTAATTTTCAGCGTCGAGCGTCTTCCATCGAGCCGCCTATGAACGTTCAGCGTCCGCGCGGGCATCTGCTAAAATATGCCCCTAATACTTTTCGCAACCCAAAGTGCTATCTCAACCCTTTAGGTGGCTGCTGCGAAAAGATGACCAATGAACATCTTATGTCTCGTAATATAACGAACAAAGACCCACACAAGCGATACGACCCTACCGGAGTAGAAATACACAACCCGTTCCCGCTTGCATTCACATCGAAAGTTCTATGCAAGAATCACAACTCTTTGCTCAGCGAATTCGACGACGCTGGAACGAATCTATACAAGTCGATTGCTCTTATAAATACTGGAGAAATTCAAGCTCGTTTCGACATCAATGGAAATGACCTTGAGCGATTCATGATGCAGCGCCTCTGCGCTCATTCCTATGCAGGTGTGCTGAGCCGTAACGGGCGAAAAGTGACGAGAGTTCCTGACATCGCAATCATGCGGCGGTTCTTTACAACAGCTTCGATGCCCGCTCCGCTGGGCCTATATCTAACCTACCCACCGAAACACGTCCAAAGGCCTGGTATGCCCTCCGAGCTAGCCCCTTTACTCCACTCACAACACGACCGCCCCATCGGATGCCGTATCTCCTTCGGCCCGGTGGCGCTGCTGTTCGCGTGCGAAGCAGTCGACCTTTCAACTATTATATATGGGAACTATCGAACAGAGGGGTTGAGGTTCCATCGCGGGGGTAAGCGGATTGCAGAGATCCGCTTTCATTGGGAAAACGGGGCGCAGTCCCCCCCGCTTGATTTCGATTACGACCCAATCCTGTATGGAGAGGCTAGCTAAGCGAGACAAATCCGATAAGCACATTGCTGCCTCCATCGTTGATTGCGTTACCATTAGCCGCACAAGCCTCCCCCCTGAAGGGGAGGGTGAGGGCTGCAGTTTCATTCATTGAATTTTCGATAGCCGGCGGAGAGACGTCATGACGAAGACAATGGAGAAAATCCCGAACGTCCCGCACGACGCCGCGCTCACCGCCGGAACGCGGCTCCTCTCCGTCGATCGCCTGCGCGGGCTCGTCATCATCGTCATGGCGCTGGACCATGTACGCGATTTCTTCGACGCCGATGCGCTGCGCTTCGATCCGACCGATCTCGAACGCACCTATCCCGCTTTGTTCCTCACGCGCTTCGTCACCCATTTCTGCGCGCCGACCTTCACCTTTCTCGCAGGCGTCTCGGCCTATCTGCACGGGCTCTCGCTCGAGGATCGCGGCGCGCTCTCTCGCTTCCTGTGGACGCGCGGGCTGTGGCTGATCCTGCTCGACATTTTCATCATCAGCCCGGTGTGGACGGTGGGCTCGGGCGCGATCGAGCTGGGGACGCTCTGGGCGATCGGCTGCGGCATGATCGCGCTTTCGGCGCTCATCCATCTGCCGACGCGCGTCGTGCTGGCGATCGGCGCGGCGATCTTGCTTTCGCACAATCTCTTCGACGGCGTTCACGCGGCGCAATTGGGCGGCTTCGCGCCCTTGTGGAATGTGCTGCACGAGAAAGGGCCGCTGCCCTTCGGCCTGCGCGGCCAGGTCTATTATCCCGTGCTGCCCTGGATCGGCGTCATCGCGCTCGGCTATGGGCTCGCGCCGATCTTCCTATGGCCGCATGAACGTCGGATGCGGGCGCTCGTCACGCTCGGCCTCGCCTTTCTCGCGGGATTTGTCGTGTTGCGCTTCGCTGGCGTCTATGGCGACGTGCGGCTCTGGCTGACTTATCCGGAAGGCGTCAGAACGGCGCTGTCCTTCCTCAACGTCACCAAATATCCGCCCTCGCTGCATTACGCGCTGGTCACGCTCGGCGTCGGGCTTCTGCTGCTGCCGGCGCTGGAGCGGGCGGGCGGCGCCGTGGGGCGCGTGCTGGCCACATTCGGCCGGGTTCCGCTCTTCGCCTATGTGCTGCATCTCTACGCCATTCTGGCGGCGGCCGTGCTCGTCGCCATAGCGAAGGGCGTCGATATCAAAGGCCTCGAGAGCGGCGGGCCGCCGCCAGAGAATTACGGGCTCGGCCTCGCCGGCGCCTATGTCATTTGGATTTTGGTCATGGCGGCGATCTATCCCGCCTGCGTCTGGTTCGCGGGCGTCAAGCGCCGCCGCCGCGACTGGTGGCTGAGCTATTTGTAAAGGAACGGCGGCGTTATCCGCCGCCGTCCGTCATGCATCTCAATTGGCGTTGAGCCAGCGCAGCCCGCGGCACGCGGAGTCATGGCCATAGAGGCCTTTGACCAGACATTTCGCCGCATCGGGGTCGGTTTTCAGCGCCCACAGCGAGCGCGCCGTCACCGCCGTATCGGCGAAGTCGCTGAACAATCCATCGACGCCGAGCTTGTAGAAGGTCAGATATTCATTGACCGGAACGCCTTTGTAATCGCTGGCGAGACGGCGCTGCTCATTGCGGAACGTATAGGGATGCACGAGCAGGCCGGCCGCATGGGCGTCGGCGACGACGGAGGTCGGCGCCAGCAGCTTGCGATCCGCCTCATCGACAGAGCCGTCGCCATTGGCGTCGGCGCAGGCGTTGTTGACGATCTTTATGCAGGCGGAACTGATGAGATAGGTCTTCCACGGCCCGACGCCATCGGCATAGGTGCGGACCTCGGCGAGGCCGGCGGGCTTCAAGAGATCGGCGAATTTGCCCTGGCGGCCGGCGACGGTCCAATCATAAGGACGATCATAGGGCGGCGTGAAATCCAGCGAGCCGTCGGGATTGACGTCATTGGCGTCGATGAGCTGGATGAGCCGCACCGTCGTCTTCTTGCGCAGATATTTCAGATTGGCCTGCTCGAAGCTCTGGATGAAGACCGGAGCGCTATGATGGTTCCAGCCATGGCGCGTCAGCACGGCGAGCAGGCGATCCTCGAGCGGGAGGTTGATCATTTGATGATAGGTCGGATGCTTGGTCTCGGGATAGACGCCGATGACGCGGCCCTCTTCGCGGCCCTTGCGCTTGGCGAGCTCGATGATCTCGTCGAAGCTCGGAATGTGGAAGCGGCCGTTGAAGTCCGGGTCGCGCTCGGCGAAGGCCTGCACGGCGCCGATCTGCTTGATCTCGCTCCAGGTGAAGTCGCTGACGAAATAGCCTTCCTGCTCGACGCCGTCGACGACGGCCTTGCGCTTGCGGTTGGCGAATTGCGGCAGGCTCTTCACATTTGTGGTGGCGATGATGTTCGGCTCGTGACGGGCGATCAGCACGCCGTCCTTGGTGGAGACGAGATCGGGCTCGATGAAATCGGCGCCGAGCTCGATCGCGAGAGCGTAGGATTCGAGCGTATGCTCGGGGACATAGCCGCCGGCGCCGCGATGGCCGATGACGATGGGACGTTGGGGACCTTCTTCGGAGGCGACGGCGGACAGCGGCGCGAGAAGAGCGGCGCAAATCAGCGCGCGTGATGCGCGGGACAGAAGCTCGATCATGAAATAACCTCGAAACGATGTGCTTTTGACATCGCTCCGATAGATGGTCAGTCTCTCGAGCGCATGACGGCGGCGCGACATTCGCGCTGCCGCCGCCCTTGTTCCGCGCAGAAACGAGAGGTTTCGCAGTGAGCGCATTTTTGTTTCCGCCGCCGGAACCGGCCGCGCTCGCCATTGCCGGCGAGACCCGGCGCTTTCCCGTGCGGCGCATCTTCTGCGTCGGGCAGAATTACGCCGCCCATGCGCGCGAGATGGGCAAGGACCCGAGCCGCGAGCAGCCCTGCTTCTTCTCCAAGCCCGCCGACGCCGTGGTCGCCAGCGGCGCGACCATCCCCTACCCGCCCCGCACCACGGACCTGCACCACGAGATCGAGCTGGTGGCGGCGATCGGAAGCGGCGGAGCGGATATCGCCCGCGCCGACGCGCTCGCGCATGTGTTCGGCTATGGCGCCGGGATCGACCTCACCCGCCGCGACCTGCAGAGCGAGGCGCGCAAGGCCGGGCGGCCTTGGGACCTCTCCAAGGGCTTCGACAATTCCGCGCCGCTGGGGGCGCTGGCGCCGGCGACGCGCGTCGGCCATCCGGGCAAGGGACGCATCAGCCTCGCCGTCAATGGCGCGATACGGCAGGACGCCGATCTCTCCGACATGATCTGGAGCGTCGCGGAGATCGTGGCGATCCTGTCGCAATTCGTGCGGCTGGAGGCGGGCGATCTCATCTTCACCGGCACGCCGGCCGGCGTCGGGCCGATCGTTTCCGGGGACCATGTGACGGGCGAGATCGAGGGCGTGGGCGGCGTCGCGCTGACGGTTGGGTAGCGATTCGCGCGACGGCGGAAAGACCGCTCTTTCCGCCGATTCCCCGCGGGCCGAAAATGCTCTATGGTCCGCCGGTTCCGCGACCCTATGGAGCGTCCATGCCCAGCTTCGACCTTCGATTTTCCCGTCGCGCCGCGCTCGCCGCGGCGGCTTTCGCCGTCTTTGGCCTCGCCGCGCCCGCCCTCGCCCAGAAGGCGCCGAGCGGCAAGATCCCGGTCGAGGAGCTGATGGGGCCAAACGCCCTGCCGGATATCGTCGAGGGCAAGGCCGACGCGCCGATCACCATCGTCGAATACGCCTCCATGACCTGCAGCCATTGCGCGGCCTTCCACAAGGACGTCTATCCGACGCTGAAGAAGAATTTCATCGACACCGGCAGGGTGAAGTTCATCCTGCGCGAGTTCCCGCTCGATCCGCTGGCCACGGCGGCCTTCATGCTGGCGCGCAACGCCGGCGACAAGCGCGACGCGGTGGTCGATCTGCTCTTCGCCCAGCAGAAGAACTGGGCCTTCGTCGACAAGCCGCTGGACGGCCTCGCCGGCGTGCTGAAGCAGACCGGGCTCGGCCAGGAGAAATTCGAGGCGACGCTGAAGGATCAGCAGCTCTTCGAGAATGTGAGCAAGGTGCGCGACCGCGCGGCGGAGAAATTCGGCATTAATTCGACGCCGACCTTCTTCATCAATGGCGACAAATACAGCGGCGAGATTTCCGAGGCCGACCTCGAGAGGATTCTGACCGAGAAGACGAAGTCGTAAAGCGCATCGGCGCGAGGCTTCACGAGGCGAGCCTGAAGGCTCGCGGTCCGATCCCGCCCTTGGACCGCGAGCCTTCAGGCTCGCATCTTCTCACACCGCCCCCTCGCCGCCGACCAGGCCGGCGCCGATGGCGAGCCAGACGAGATGCGCATCCGTGCGGGCGCCCATCTTGGATTTGATCTGATAGTGGTAATTCTGCACCGTCTTGGCGCTGAGGTTGAGCGCCCCGGCGATCTCGTCCGTGGTGCGGCCGGAGGCGACGAGGCGGAGAATCTCCGTCTCGCGCGGCCCGAGATCGTCAATGGGCGAACGCCCCTCGGCGAGGCGCTCCGCCGCGATCTCCCGCGCTATGTCGTCGCCGAGCGCGCGGCCGCCATGGGCGACCGTCTCCACCGCGCGGACCAGTTCCGCCGCCTCGCCGCCCTTTGTGACGAAGCCGCTGGCGCCGGCCTCGAACGCCTTCAACGCATAGGCCGCGGCGTCATGCATGGTGACGACGAGAATGCGCGCCCTTTTGTCCCATTGCCTTATATGGCGCACCGCCTCCAGCCCGCCGGCGCCGCCGGTGAGCTGGAGATCCATCACCACCACATCGGGCGAGAATTTGCGATAGGCCTGATAGGCCGCGGCGGCGCTGTCCGCCTCGCCGACGACGCGAAAGCCCGGCTGGCGCTCGAGCAGGCGGCGATAGCCCTCCCGCACGATCGGATGATCGTCGACGAGCAGCACCGAGACGCCGCTCACGCCGCCCGCCCGAATGCGCCGGCGGCGTTGGAATTGGCCGGCGCCAGCGGAATGCGCGCCGCGACGCAGACGCCGCGCGCGGCGCGGTCGATGGAGAGGCTGCCGCCGAAGGCGGAAACGCGCTCGCGCATGCCGAGCAGGCCATGGCCGGCGGAAAAGTCGATGCGCGTCGGATCGCCCTCGCCATCGTCCTCCACGGTGAGGGCGACGAAACCATCATTGGAGGCGAGCCGCTCCACGCGGAGAAAAACCTCGCTCGGCCGGCCGTGGCGCATGGCGTTGGTGAGGCATTCCTGCGCGATGCGGAAGACGCTGGTGGAGACCGCGGGTGGCACGCCGGCGAGATCGCCCATCAGATCGAGATGCACGACTGCACGAGGCGCCGTCTGCGCGTTCCAGCCGGCGACGAGCTGAACGAGGCAGGCCTCGAGGCCCAGCTCGTCGAGATCCTGCGAGCGCAGCCGCGCCAGCGCCTCGCGCAGGGTCATCGTCATGCGCCGCGCCACCTTGCCGACGGAGCGCGCGTCGGCCGCGAGATCGGGCCGGTCGGACGCCCCCGCCTCTATCGCCGCAGCGAAGGCGCTGGTCGCCGTCAGGCATTGGCCGAACTCGTCATGGAGATCGCGCGCCAGAGCGCGGCGCTCCTCCTCCTGCACCTCGAACAGCCGCTTGGTCAGCGCGACCCGCTCCGCCGTCGTTTGCGCCAATCGCTCGGCGAGGTCGTTGACGGCGCGGGCGATGAGGCCGAACTCGCCGCTGGTGAAGGATTTGATGCGATGACGGTAATTGCCATTCTCGAGCCGGCGCAGCCCATCGACGATGATCTGCGTCGGCGCCAGCGCGTGGAAGATGGCGAGCGCCGCCAGCAGGCAGACGCCGACCGCCATGGATGCGGCGACGCCGGCGACGATGGAGATTTCGCGCCAGGCCTGCCGCACGGCGGCGCCCTGATCGGCGCGCGCCACCACGGCGCCCGTCTCCGGCTGGCGCACGGTGAGCGGCCGCGACACCGGCGCCGGCGCGCCGAACAGAAGATCGAAAGCGCGGGTGAACCATTGCGGCGCCTCGACGCCGACGCCATCCATCTGGCTGCACAGAACGCGCGGCTCCTCCGTCCCCGGCGCGAAAGTGATGCAGACGCCGGGGGAGACCAGCTTCAAAGTCGCCAGCGATTCCCAATTGGGAATGGGCAATATGTTGTCGCGCCGCATGGAGCCGCGCCAGAGAATCTCGCGCCAGAAGAGATGCTCGAGCTCATGGGCGACGCGCTCGGCAGAGCCTCGCGTTTCCGCGCGAATGGAGCGATTGGCGTCGTCCATCACCCAGCCGATGGCGAGCGCCAGGCAAAAGCCCACAATGGCGACGAGTCGCATGATGAGGCGAATGATCAATTGCATCGGGCTTCGCTCCGGCTTTCTCCCAGCATCGCCGAGTAAAGCAGGAATCGCCTTGACCGCCAATGCGATCCGGCCGCCGCTCTGCTTTACCTCGGGAAGATCGGGCAAAATGCCCGGGCGACGCGGGTCCGGGCGCCCTAGGACGAGAGGCGGCGAGCAGGCAGGATCGCCCCTCTCCCCTGTCGGGGTTTTCGGAGATTTACGATGAGACAGCGATCGATCGCGGCGCGCCTGCCGTCGCGCAACGCCTTTCTGCTCGCCTTTGCGACGCTGCTGCTGGGCATGGCGCTCGCCATCGCCTGGATCTTGGGCGTCACTCTGTTCTACCCGGACAGCGCGCTCGCCCAGGCCATTCCCCGGCGCGACGATCTCATCCGCGCCCATATCGATTATCTGATGATGGCGCAGTTCGTCTTTGTCTTCGCGCTGCTGTTCCGCCAATACGCCATACGGCCGCCGATCTGGATGATCGTCTCTATCTGCTTCGGAACCTTCAACAATCCGCTGTCCTTCGCGCTGCGCGCGCTGACGCCGAAGATCGATCCGGCGACGCTGCCGCCGGTCGAGCCGCATTTTCCCCTGATTGCGGGCGTGAGCTTCACCCTGACGACGGTGGGATTTCTGACGGCGGCCTTCCTCGCGGCGCGCGCGGCTTGGCGCGCCGGCGAAGCCGCGGCGCCGACGATCGCTCGGAGCCTCGAGCGAGCGGAGTAACTCCGAGCGCGAGCGAGCCTGACGGCTCGCGGTCCAGGATGCGCTTTGGACCGCGAGCCTTCAGGCTCGCTCGCGCCTATGCTTTGTCAGACCAGCCGGCTCTGCGCCTTCGCCGCCTCGATGAAGCTGGCGAAGAGCGGATGCGGCTCGAAGGGGCGCGACTTCAGCTCCGGGTGATATTGCACCCCGATGAACCAGGGATGGTCGGGAATTTCGACCGTCTCCGGCAGCACGCCATCCGGCGAGGAGCCGGCGAAGGAGAGGCCATGCGCCTCCAGCCGCTCGCGATAGGCGTCGTTCACCTCATAGCGGTGGCGATGGCGCTCCGATATATCGCAGCGGCCGTAGATGGCGGCGATGCGCGAGCCGGGCTTCAGATGGGCGGGATAGGCGCCGAGGCGCATCGTGCCGCCGAGATCGCCGCTCGCGGAGCGCTGCTCCAGCGCATTGCCGCGCAGCCACTCGGTCATCAGGCCGACGACGGGCTCCTCGCAGGGGCCGAATTCGGTCGAATTGGCCTTGTCTATGCCGGCGAGGGCGCGCGCCGCCTCTATGACCGCCATCTGCATGCCGAAGCAAATGCCGAAATAGGGAACGCCGCGCTCGCGGGCGAAGCGGGCCGCGAGAATCTTGCCCTCCGCGCCGCGCTGGCCGAAGCCGCCCGGCACGAGAATGCCGTTCACATGCTCGAGATGGGCGGCCGGATCGGAGCTTTCGAACACCTCCGATTCGATCCAGTCGAGATTGACCTTCACGCGATTGGCGATGCCGCCATGCGCCAGAGCCTCGATGAGGCTCTTATAGGCGTCCTTCATGCCGGTATATTTGCCGACGACGGCGATCGTGACCTCGCCCTCGGGATTGTTCACGCGCTGCGTCACCGCATTCCAGCGGCTCATATCCGGCTTGGGCGCGGGGTCTATGCCGAAGGCGGCGAGCACCTGCGCGTCGAGCCCTGCCGCGTGATAGGCGCGCGGCACGTCATAGATGTGGGCGGCGTCGCGCGCCTCGATCACCGCATTCTCGCGGACATTGCAGAAGAGGCCGAGCTTGCGGCGCTCCTCGCGCGGAATCTCGCGATCGGTGCGGCAGAGCAGAATATCCGGCTGAATGCCGATGGACCGCAACTCCTTCACCGAATGCTGCGTCGGCTTGGTCTTCAGCTCGCCGGCGCTGGGGATGAAGGGCAGCAGCGTCAGATGGATATAGATGCAATGCTTCTCCGGCAGCTCATTGCCGAGCTGGCGGATCGCCTCGAAGAAGGGCTGGCCCTCTATGTCGCCCACCGTGCCGCCGATCTCGATCAGGACGAAATCGACATGGTCATTGCCCTCGAGGGCAAATTCCTTGATGGCGTTGGTGACGTGAGGAATCACCTGGATCGTCGCGCCGAGATAGTCGCCGCGCCGCTCCTTGGCGATAATGTCCTGATAGATGCGCCCGGTCGTCACATTGTCTTGGCGACAAGCGGGACGTCCGGTGAAACGCTCATAGTGGCCGAGATCGAGATCGGTCTCGGCGCCATCGTCGGTCACGAAGACCTCGCCGTGCTGGTACGGACTCATCGTGCCAGGATCGACGTTGAGATAGGGATCGAGCTTGCGCAGCCTCACGGTGTAGCCGCGCGCCTGAAGCAATGCTCCGAGCACCGCCGACGCCAAGCCCTTGCCGAGTGAGGAGACCACGCCGCCGGTGATGAAGATGTACCGCGCCATGGGGCCTTACGCTTATCGCCTCTGGATCGATTCGGAAAAGACTTTTTTCGTCGGCCGGCGGAATTCCACCGGCCGTTCGCTGGCCGAAGCTGCGAAGGGCGGCCCTCGCGAGCCGCCCGCGCCTCACTTCTGCTCGGCCGGAGCCTTGTCTGCGTCTGCGCCCTCGGGGGCTTTCGCCTCGGGCTCCTTCGCGCCTTCCGTCGCCGGAGCGGCGGCAGCAGGCGGCTCGGCCGCCGGCGGCGTCGCGCCCTGGCGCTGCTGCTGGACGCGCTGCAGCTGGTCGAAGATGCTTTCTTTCTTGTCCGTCGGAGCCGGCGTCGAGGCGCCCGTCGCCGGCGCGCCGGCCGGCGGGATCTCCTTGAGCTCCAGCTTGCCGGGATCGACCCCCTCGCTACCGCGCTCCCAGGCCGGGAGAACAGTGAGCGCGATGCTCGTCAGAAAGAAGATGGCGCCGAGAATGCCGGTGGCGCGGGTGACGGCGTTGGCCTGGCCGCGGCCCGTGAACAGGCCGCCGCCGCCGCCGATGCCGAGCGCGCCGCCCTCCGACTTCTGATAGAGAATCAGAACGACGAGAGCGACCACCACCATCAGGTGGATGACGATGATAACCTGCTGCATGAACCGCTGTCTCCCGACGCCCGGTTTCCGCCCGCCCCGCGGCCCGCGCATGTTCTTGTCGCGGGCCTTCTACACCAATTGCGCGGGCCTAGGGAAGGGGCGGCGCCGATCGCCCGATCAATAGGACTTGCCGTCCTGGCCCTTCCAGCCGCTCGGGGCTTGATCGAAGCGCGTCTCGTCCTTGAATTCGATCGTGGCGCCCGGCTCGATATATTGCCGGCCCTTGATCTCCTGATTGGAGACAGTCGTCGAATAATATTTGCTGGCCGAGCAGCCCTCCTTCACGGCCCCGGCCTCATCCGGCTTGCAATCGAGATTGGCGCCCTTGGGGAACTCCGCCGTGCCGGTGAAGTAGAATTCGACGGCCTTATGGCCCGCGCCCTCGACATCCAGCTGCCAGAAACGCGACACCTCGAATTTGACCACCTTGACGTCCGGATCGAACTTCTGCTTCAGCCGATTCTCGAAAACCGAGCGGGCGTTGTCGGCGGTCGGATCGCAGGAGAACAGGCAGAAGGCCTCGGCGCGGCCGGCGGTGAGCGCGGTCGCGAGCAGGGCGGCCGCCACGATCTTCGATTTCGACATGAAACGCGTCTCCTCTTTTCGTTTTTATCCTTCACGCCGGCCTAATGCGACGGGCGCGAAGCGGGGCTCCTTATGGGGCTCGGAACGCAGGCTGCACGGCCGTCGCGATCCCGGCAAGCCGGCCGCCTCGGACAGATTGTCGCATCACGATGGATTTCTCCGCGATGTTGCCTTGCGGCAGCGCGCGCCTTATTGACGGCGCAACCCCGAGAACCAGAGATAGAGAGGATTTCATGGCCGCCTACAAGCTCCTTCTCCTGCCGGGCGACGGCATCGGCCCGGAAATCATGGCCGAGGCCGAAAAGCTCATCGCGTTTCTGAGCGCCTCCGGCGTCGCCTCTTTCGAGACGGAGAAGGGCCTCGTCGGCGGCTCCGCCTATGACGCCCACGGTCAGGCGATCAGCGAATCCGACATGGCCATGGCCCAGAGCGCCGACGCCGTGCTGCTGGCCGCCGTCGGCGGGCCGAAATGGGACGGCGTTCCCTATGACGTGCGCCCCGAGGCCGGCCTGTTGCGGCTGCGCAAGGATCTCGGCCTCTTCGCCAATCTGCGCCCCGCCATCTGCTATCCGGCGCTGGTGGACGCCTCCTCGCTGAAGCCCGATCTCGTCGACGGCCTCGACATTATGATCGTGCGCGAATTGACCGGCGGCGTCTATTTCGGCGAGCCCAAGGAAATCACCGATCTCGGCAATGGCCAGAAGCGCGGCGTCGATACGCAGGTCTATGAGACCTATGAGATCGAGCGCATCGCCCGCATCGCCTTCGAGCTCGCCCGCAAGCGCACCAACAAGGTCACATCGTCCGAGAAGGCCAATGTGATGAAGTCCGGCCTTTTGTGGCGCGAGGTGGTGACGGCCCTGCACGCCCGCGAATATGCCGATGTGCAGCTCGAGCATATGCTCGCCGATGCGCTGGGCATGCAGCTGGTGCGCCGGCCCAAGCAGTTCGACGTCATCGTCACCGACAATCTCTTCGGCGATCTTTTGTCGGACGTCGCCTCCATGCTGACCGGCTCGCTCGGCATGCTGCCCTCCGCCTCGCTCGGCGGGGAAGACGCGGCGACCGGCAAGCGCAAGGCGCTCTATGAGCCCTGCCACGGCTCCGCGCCGGATATCGCCGGCAAGGCGCTCGCCAATCCGATCGCCATGATCGGCTCTTTGGTGATGGCGCTGCGCTATTCCTTCGGCCTGACCCCGGTCGCCGATGCGATCGACAAGGCGATCGCCGACGTGCTGGCCGCCGGCCTGCGCACGGCCGACATCGCCGGGCCGACCGACAAGCCGGTCTCGACGAGCCAGATGGGCGACGCGATTCTGGCGGAGCTGAAGAAGACGCTGGGGTGAGGCCATCCGGCCCGGCGGCTCCGTTCGCAGAGCCGTCGGGCGTCGGCCGCGCCGCTCCTCGTCTCGCTCGCCTCGTCCCGCATGGCAATATGAATGAAATGCGCTATGATTGCTCGTCTATGAGAACGAGCGTCGCATGAAACCCTATATCGCCATCATCCACCAGGAAGGCGACAGCGCCTATGGCGTGAGCTTTCCCGACGCGCCCGGCTGCTTCTCGGCCGCCGACGAGCTCGACGATCTGTTCGCCATGGCGACGGAGGCGTTGGAAGGCTGGACCGAGGGGATGATCGAGGAAGGTCTTCCGATCCTGCCGACCCGCGATTTGTCCGAGATAATGGGCGACCCGGAATGGGCGGAGAGCTTCGCCGACGCCGTTCTCGTCATAGCCCTGCCGCCGCCGCGCGCCCGATCGACGCAACAGGCGGCCTGATTACTCCTTTGCCCAGCCAGCCTGCTTGTAGATATTCCGCGCCGTGCCGAGCGGAATATCGGACCTAGGATGCGGAACCGTCACGAGATTGCGTCGGCCGTCTTTCGCAAAGTGATGATGCGATCCATTGATGCGCACGAGTCGCCAGCCTTCACGCTCCAGGCGGCGGATAATATCGCGACTGTTGGTGAGCATGAGGCGCCTTCAGGATTCGGTGACGCCTATCTATCTACACGGCTACGGAGAAACGCGCCCATCCGTCGATGCGTTGGCGGCGCCGATATTCTTCATATCCCCAATATCCCCAATATCCCCGATATCCCCGTATTTCTTCCTCGCTATTGTGATCGTTAAAGCGAGTCGCGGGTCGCCCCTCGACCACATGCTGGAAAAAGCGCGCGGACGGGCGGCGCAGCTATCAACCGCCACTCGTCGCGGAATGCGAGCCTGAAGGCTCCGCGTTCGGCGCGGTCCCTGGACCGCGAGCCTTCAGGCTCGCCTCCACCTCCGCGCGGATCGGCTCCAGCTCCTCCTCTGTGAACGTCTCCTTATCGAGCAGCCGCTTCGCCGTCTCCTCGTGAATGCTCGCGCAGGCTTTCAAAATCCCAGTAGCGCGGATGAAAGCGTCGTTCACCAGCTCCCGCACGGCGCGGTCGATGCGCGCGCTCGTCTCCTCGCTCGCCTGCGAGCGCTGGCCGAGATCGGCTATGTCGAGATAGCGCGGCCGCTCGGCGATATAGGACGCCTGACCGACCGCGGGCTCCATGCCGTAGCGCGTCGCCATGGAGCGGGCCATTTCCGTCGCGCGCTGCAGATCGTCGGCGGCGCCGGTCGTCGCCTCGTGGAACACATTCATCTCGGCCGCGCGGCCGCCGAGCAGAACCGTCATGCGATTCATCAGCTCGGTGCGCGTCATCAGATAGCGGTCCTCGGTCGGCATTTGCATCGTATAGCCGAGCGCGCCCATGCCGCGCGGAATGATCGAGACCTTCTTGATCGGGTCCATATCCGGCAGCGCCATGGCGACGATCGCATGGCCCATCTCGTGATAGGCGACGATGCGCCGCTCGCGCGGATGCAGCAGGCGATTGCGCTTCTCCGGCCCGGCGATCACACGCTCGATCGCCGAGGTGAAATCGTCCAGCGTCACCGAGACCGCGCCGCGCCGCGTCGCCAAAGTCGCCGCCTCATTGACGAGATTGGCGAGATCGGCGCCGGTGAAGCCCGGCGTCATCGCCGCAATCTGCGCGGGATCGATATCGGCGCCGAGCTTGATCTTGCGCAAATGCACTTTCAAGATCGCGGCGCGGCCGATCTTGTCCGGCCGATCGACGGAAATCTGCCGATCGAAGCGGCCGGCGCGCAAAAGCGCCGGATCGAGCACCTCGGGCCGATTGGTGGCGGCGAGCAGCACGACGCCGGCGCTCGGATCGAATCCATCCAATTCGGCGAGCAATTGATTGAGCGTCTGCTCCTTCTCGTCATGGCCGCCGGAGAGGCCCGAGATGCCGCGCGCGCGGCCGAGCGCATCCAATTCGTCGATGAAGATGATGCAAGGCGCCGAGGCGCGCGCCTGCGTGAACAGATCGCGCACGCGCGCGGCGCCGACGCCGACGAACATCTCCACGAATTCCGAGCCGGTGATGGAGAAGAAGGGCACGCCCGCCTCGCCCGCCACCGCGCGGGCGAGCAGAGTCTTGCCGGTGCCGGGCGGGCCGACGAGTAGAATGCCTTTGGGAACGCGCGCGCCGAGACGCCCATAGGTCTTGGGGTCCTTCAGAAAGGCGACGATCTCCTGCAATTCCTCTTCGGCCTCGTCGACGCCGGCGACATCGGCGAAGCCGACCTTCACATCCGTCTCGACGAAAATCTTGGCGCGGCTCTGGCCGATCTGCATGACCGAGCCCAAGCCTTGCGTCATGCGGCGCGACAGAAAGCTCCAGACGAGGAAGAACAGAGCGATCGGCACGACCCAGGAGAGCAGAGTCGAGACCCAGGTGTTTTCGACGATTCCGGAATATTTGACCTTGGCGGCCTCGAGCTCGGCGGCGACATCGGTCGGCACGCGCACCGCGACGAGCTGCTTGCGCCCGTCCGACATGGGCTCCTTCAGCGTGGCGCGTAGGACGTCGCTCCCGACCTCGACCGAGTCGATCTTGCTGTCGCGCAAGAGGGTCTGGAACTCGCTATAGGGAACGACCTCGGTCTGACGATAGACCGTCCACATCTGCTGCAGTATGAGCACGCCGATCAGCGCCAGCAGAAAATAGGCGAGATGAAAAGACCAGGCCTTGTCCTTCGGTGGCTGCTCCATGAGTCGCGCCTCATCGTCGCTAGAGTGATTCCGGTTCAGATCGAACCGGAATGACCTTCGATCTCCTTGTTCTGCCGTGTTTTCTTCACGCGAACCGGTTCCCACTTCGCTCGAAAACACTCTAAAGATGGGCCGAGCGTCCGCGCGCACCGAGAAACGAGTCGCGCTGGTGGAATATAGGCGCCGCCGCGAGCTTATCCATCGGCGCGCATGTCGCAGGCCGATGGGCCGGCGCGGCTCGCTCGCTACTTGCGCTCAGCGTGGCGTTTGCGCGCCGCTCTTGCCGCCGTCTTTTTGTTGGGGAGAGCTTCGGCTCGGCGCGCTTCGAGCGCCGGCGGGACGCTCACTTTCTCCACCGCGCCTTCCGCGACTGCGCCTTCTGGCGCAAGGCAGACAGCGAGCAGGCGCTCGATCAGAGGACGCATCGTCGCTTCATTGGCGTCCCGGAGCGCCTCCACGCCGAGGACTTGGCGCAATATCGAGATTCCGAAGAGGCAGGCGTTGAAGAGAGTGGCGCGCTCCAGCGCCGCCGGCCCCTCGAGCGTCGCGGCGATAGGGCCGATGAATTCCGGGCCGCTGCGCATACGCAATACTTCGCGCGCTTGCGGATTGGTCATGGAGCGCACGACGATCTGCAGCGTCTCATTCTCGCGCTCGCCGAACAGGCCCTCGGCATATTGCGCGCTGAGGCTGCGCCCTTCCGAAACGACCGGCCGTTCCTTCGCCCGCGAGGCCGTCAGCGCCGCCGCATAGAGCTGCTCCTTGGAGCCGAAGGCGCGGTGGACGAGCGCGACATCCACGCCGACATCCGCCGCTATGTCGCGAAGCTTGACGTCCTCATAGGAGGCCGAGCCGAAACGCGCGAGCGCCGCCGCGAGAATGCGCCCGCGCGTTTTCTCTCCGCCGCGGCTTTCTTTCGGCTTCGCCTGCATCTCGATATCCCGTCCCCCGCCCGAGCGCAGGCAAGATATGCGCCCGCCGGCGGCGGTCAATCCGACATGCGGCCGACCAACTCAACATCGTTGACTTTTTCTGAGTCTCACGTATTTTCTACCGTAGGCGCTGCTGCTGGAACGAGCGCGAAGCCATTTCGATAGGCCGTCATTTCCGAAAGCCGTCATTGCAGCACGCCAGATGAGGGCGCAACCGGTTCCGCGAGGCTTCGGCGCCGTCCCTATCGTCTGGACCATCGATCTTTCTGTCGAGCATCGATACGAAGAAGAAGGATGAGATGAAAGGACGCATTCACCTTCTGGACCCCGATCGACCGGACGAGGCGCTCGAGGTCGACGTCATCGCCCATGACGAATCTGTGCTTTCGGTCGGCGTGCCGAACACCTACGTCAGCTTCGATCTCACGCGCTACGACACGAGCGCGCCCTATCGCGGCGTGCTCGGCGGACGCAGCTTCGTTTTCACTCCCCCTCCCGCGCGTCGCCGTTCGCCGGCGCAGCCGCGCGAAGCGCCGACAGGCGTCGTCGCCAAAAAGCGAACGCTCCAGAAGATTTGAGCCGGCGAAATCGGCTGTAGCCGGCGCGGCCCTTCAACCGCCGCGCACGGCCGTCTCGAGAAAATCCTCGAGCGCGCGAATATAATCCATATCCTCGAAGGCTCTGCGCTTCTCGGCGGCGACGCGGGCGGCGAGCCCGGCGCGAGAGGCGCGGTCGCGCCCGAGGCGCACGGCGATCTCGACATAATGATCGAGCGAGGAGGCGATCGTCTCCTCGCAGCCGATGCGGCGCAGAATCGCGGCCGTATGGCGCCCGCGCATGAATGCGCCGGGCAATGTCACGATCGGGCGATCGGCGCCGAGCAGATCGAGCGTCGAGCGGCCCCCGGACCAGCCTGGCGTATCGAGAATGACATCCGACGCGGCCGCGGTGGCGATGAACAGCTCTTGCGGCATTTGCGGCAAAATCACGCAATGATCTTCCGCGGAGAGTCCGGCGGCGGCGAAGACGCGCTGCATCCGCGCGCGGAAGACCGCAGTCACCTCCTCGCTCTTGGCGAAGGCGATGAAGAGGAATTTGCACGGCCCGATCGCCGCGGCGATGCGCGGAAAAACGGAATCATAGCAGGGCAGATATTTGTAGAGCGCTTGTCCCGAGAAGAAGATCGGCGCGTGCGGCTCGGCGTCGAAAAGCGAGCGATCGAGCTTTTGCAGCGCGAGCGTCTCCGCCGTGTAATGCAGGCCGAGATTGGGCAGAAGCGCGAGACGCTCGGTATAGAAGCGCTCGGCGCCTTCGGGCTCCATCAGCTCGCTCGACAGAAAATGGTCGATCGTCGGCATGCCGCTCGTCTCTGGCTGGCCCCAGGCCATGCATTGCACGGGCGCGAGACGCTGCGCCGCGAGCCAGCCGGACACGGGATCCATGCCGATCTCTGGATAGAGCAGAACATGCGGCGCCGCGGCGACAATGGCCTCGCGCCAACCTTCCGGCGTCGAAGGCTCGCGCGGAAATTGGTCGCAGGCCTGCGCGGCGCGAATCGTCTCGGCGTCCTCGGTCTTGCCCGTATGGAAGCCGATGATCTCGAAACGCGCGCGATCGAGCTTCTCGATCCAGCTCTCGAGAAAAAGACGGAACACGGTATGGCGGCAGAAGAAGCCGCTGACGATTCCAACGCGTATGCGCTCGCTCGCCGCCGGCGGCGGCGCGAGCGGCGCGGCGGGATGCGCCTGCGCGAGAGTGCGGCAGGCGAATTCGCCATAAAGCGTCTGCAATTGGCGATCGTCCTCGCCCTGATAGGGAAGGAAGAAGGGCTGCGTCGCGGAGATCGCCGGCGCGAGCGCGGCGGCGATCTCCGCATCCTGCGCGGAAGCGGCGAGCGCTGCGAGCGCCTGCGCATAGCGCGCGCGGCGAATGGCGATCTCCTCCTGCGTGTCATAGAGGATCGGCAGTTCCGCCATGCAGAGCGCGATGCGCGCGCCGCCATGGCCGGGATCGGCCGCGATGGCCGCGCGATGGCGCGCCACCGCGTCATCGGTGCGTCCCTCGAGATGCAGCAGGCAGCCGAGATTATAATGCGCGTCGGAGAGATCGGGCTTCAGCGCCAGCGCGCTCTCATAGCAGACGATCGCCTCGGCATGACGGCCGAGCTCCTGCAGCACGACGGCGAGATTGTTCCAATAATTGGCGTCGCCGGGCGCGAGACGCACGGCGATGGTGAGACGCGCGGCGGCTTCGCTCCAGCGGCCGCGCCGCATCAGCCAGCGGCCGAAATTGCCCTGCGCCTCGACGAGCCGCGGCTCGAGCTCTATGGCGCGCAGAAAGGCCGCCTCCGCCTGTGCGGCGGGGCCGATCTCGGCCAGCGCATTGGCGAGATTGTACCAGATCGCCGGCTGATCCGGCGCGCATTGCGTGGCCTCGGCGTAATGCGCGGCGGCGGCGGCGCCATGGCCGAGATCCATCAGCGCGCTGGCGAGATTGCAATGCAGCGCGCCGGAGCCGGGCCGCAGCGCGACCGCGGCGCGATAATCCTCGACCGCCTCCTCGAGCCGCCCCAGCGCGCGCAGAGCGAGCGCGCGGCTGTTGTGATGGATCGCCTGTCCGGGCGTGATGGCCATCGCCTTGGCGATCAGCGCGAGGCCCGTTTCCGGCGCGCCGCGCTCCGCCTCCAGAAGGCCGAGAAGATGCAGGCTGTCGGCATGTTCCGGCCAGCAATCGAGAACGCCGCGATAGAGCGCCGCGGCCTCGTCGATCTGTCCCGCCTCGTGGCGCGCGCGCGCCTGTCGAAAAGCCGAATCCGGCGTGATGTCGTTCATGCTTCGCGAGTGATCCACGAATCGGGCCGAGCCACAACTGTGCTCTATCTCGGACGCCGATGTTGCGCCATCTTATTCGCCGTGTTTCTGAACGGCGAACGATCGCGCCATCCTCTCCGGCCGCCGCCGCGCTAAATGTCGTGTCGATGCGTCTTTCGTCACGACGCTCATTGCAAGCCTCGGTAGGCTGCACACCAGCGGTGCTCGCCGTGAGAGTGAGAGGTCCCATGGACGCGCTCCAGCCGAATGCGACGCCACGTTGGGAATGGCGCATCTTCGGCGCCGATCTCGCGGCGCTGGAGGCCAAGCTCGGCTCGCCGACGAGCCTGCCGCGCCGCAGCGACGAGATCTATCTGCTGAACGCGCTGACGCCGCATTCCGCGAAGCTTCGCGACGAGGCGCTCGAGGTGAAGCGTCTGCTGCGCGTCGACGATGGGCTGGAATTATGGGAGCCCGCCTTTCGGGCGCCCTTTCCGGTGACGGCGGAGCGTCTCGCCGCCGCCGCCGCGGCCCTGGCGCTGCCGCTGAGCCGGCTCGATCGCGCCGCCTATGACGAGGCGCGTTTTCTTGCGGAGATCGTCGCGCCCTGCCCCGCGCTGCGCGCCGTCGCGGTGCGAAAGTCGCGGCTGCGCTTCTCCTTTCGCGGCTGCGCGGCGGAATTCGTGCGGCTGCAGATCGGCCCCGCGCCAATGGAGAGCGTCGCTCTGGAGAGCGAGGACGAGCGCCGCCTCGCCGCGGCGCTCGACGCGCTCGACGCCGATCCGCGGCTCAATGTTAATTTTCCCAAAGGCGTCGAGCGCGCCGCCGCTCTGGCGATCTGAGCAGGAGGAGGAAGGAATGGGCGTGGAGATCGAGCGGAAGTTTCTGGTCACGCGTGAGCTGTGGCGGCCGCGCAACGACGGCGTGGCCTTTCGCCAGGGCTATCTCTCGCGCGCCGAGGATCGCGTGGTGCGCGTGCGCATCGCCGGCGGCGCCGCCTTTCTGACGATCAAGGGCCGAACCTCCAACGTCACCCGCTCGGAGTTCGAATATCCCATTCCCGTCGAGGATGCGCAGATCATGCTCGATCGCCTGTGCGAGCGGCCGCTGATCGAGAAGACGCGCTATGAGGAGGTGTTCGGCGGCCATTTCTGGACCGTCGACGTGTTCCTGGGCGAGAATGACGGGCTGATTATCGCCGAGATCGAGCTCGGCTCCGAGGAGGAGAGCTTCGACCGTCCGGGCTGGCTCGGCCGCGAGGTCTCGGGCGATCCGCGCTATTTCAACTCTGAATTGTCGAAGCGGCCCTTCGGCTATTGGAACACGCCATAGCGGTTCCGAGCCCCGCTTCGACAAAGCCCCCGGAAATCGGCTAAAGATCGCTCTCCCTCGAGAAAGCGAATCAAAAGCCCATGACCATCCGCCTGCATACGGGCGACCTGCCGGACGGCGCCGATCTCGGCCCCGTCGTCGCCATCGACACGGAAACGCTCGGCCTCAATCCGCATCGCGACCGGCTCTGCCTCGTCCAGCTCTCCGGCGGCAATGGCGACGCCGATCTCGTGCGCATCGCGCCGGGCCAAACCGCGGCGCCCAATCTGACGCGCATGCTCGCCGATCCGAAGGTGCTGAAGCTCTTCCATTTCGCGCGCTTCGACATCGCCATTCTGGCCAAGACCTTCGGCGTGATGGCGGAGCCCGTCTATTGCACCAAGATCGCCTCCAAGCTCATCCGCACCTACACGGATCGCCATGGGCTGAAGGATCTGGTGCGCGAATTGCTCGGCGTGGAAATCTCCAAGCAGCAGCAATCCTCCGACTGGGGCGCGGCGACGCTTTCGGACGCGCAGCTCGCCTATGCGGCCTCGGACGTGCTCTATCTCCACGCGCTGCGCGAGAAGCTCGACGCCATGCTGGCGCGCGAGGGCCGCGCCGATCTCGCGGCTCCCTGCTTCGAGTTTCTGCCGACGCGCGCGCGGCTCGATCTCGCGGGCTGGCCGGAGACCGATATTTTCTCGCATGAATGACGCCTCGAATTCGCCATGCGGTCGGCGTTATCTCGCGGCGGTTCTAGAGTGTTTTCGAGCGAGGTGGGAACCGGTTCGCGTGAAGAAAACACGACCGAACAAGGAAATCGAGAGTCATTCCGGCTCGATCTGAACCGGAATGACTCTAGAGCAGGGATGACGAGCAGAATTGGCGGGCAGAATCAGAATGAACGACGCCTCGCCGCCGAGCGACAGACGCGATCGGCTCGCCTCCATCGTCGCGCCGCGACGCGACGCCATTCCGCAGGCGCGGCGCCATTCCCAGCGCGTCGCCCGGCTGCGGCGCTGGCTGCTGTGGGGCAGCGGCGCGATCGTCGCCGCCGTGGCCGTGGGCGTGGCGCTTCATTCGCTGCGCTTTCTGCCGGCCGATCTGCGCTTCTCGCGCATCGCCATGCAGGGCACGCGCATCACCATAGAAAGCCCCAAGCTCGTCGGCTATCGCAAGGACGGCCGCCCCTATGAGCTGCACGCCCGCACCGGCATACAGGATATCGCCAAGCCAGATGTGTTCGAGCTGGAGCAGCTCGAGGTGCATATTCAGAGCGACAATGAATCGAATGTCGTGCTGACGGCGGAACATGGCCTCTATGACGCCAAGAACGACCGCGCCGATCTCTCCCGCGGCGCCCGCGTCTTCGACGGCAAGCATTATGATTTGCGCACCGAAGCGGCGGTCATCGATTTTCGCGGCAATATCGTCACCTCCGACCATCCGACCAGGCTGACGCTGGACAGATCGGTGGTGACGTCGCAATCGGTCGAATTCTCGCAGAACGAGCGCCGCGCGACATTCTCCGGCGCTGTGCATACGACGCTGCCCGGCGACGACGACGCTGGCGCGGCGGAAGGATCGTCTCCATGAAAATGATCGCCAAGAAGTTGATCGCCAAGAAAATGATCTCGACGAAAATCATTGCTTTCCTGACCATTCCCGTCTTCGCGGCCGCGCTTATGACCGCCGCGCCGCTCGCCGCCAAAGGCCGCTCCAGCGGCATTCTCCCCGGCGCCAGCGCCAAGGACCCGGTCGACATAGACGCGGGCAAGCTCGACTATTTCGACAAGGAGCAGAAGCTCGTCTATTCGGGCGGCGTCATCGTCGTGAACGGCCCCTCCACGCTGAAGGCCTCGCGCCTCATCATCTTCCTCGACAAGGCGCAGCCGGGCCAGGAGAGCAACGGCGGCAGCGACCGCGTTCGCCACATAGACGCGGAAGGCCCGGTGACGCTCGTTTCCAAGGATCAGATCGGCACCGGCGATCACGGCAGCTATGAGCGCGGCGAGAACAAGGTCTATCTCATCGGCAATGTGACCCTGACCAAAGACAATGGAGTCGTGAGGGGAGAGAAGCTTACCTACGACACGGCGACGGGCCAAGCGACCGTGATCGAGAAGCCCGGCCAGCGCGTGCGCAGCATTTTCACGCCCGGCGAGGTCAAGGGAGACAATAAGGAGAAGAAGGAGCCCGCTCCCGCCGCGGAACGCCGCGCCGACTGAGGGCGCTCAGCGCTGATAGACGCCGACCAGCGCCGTCTCCTCGAGCAGGACCTCATTGGCGGCGCGCTCCACCTCGAGACAGCTCGGCTCCTTGCGCGCCACGGCGAGCGAGGCTGTGGAAAGCGCCATCAGCCGGAAACGATAGCGATGCGCGCCATGGCGCGGCGGCGGACATGGCCCGCCATAGCCGGAGCCCTCGAAATCATTGATCCCCTGCGAGAAGCCGCGCTGCGGCCCCGGACGCCCGGCGCCTTCCGGCAATCCCGTGGCGTCGCGCGATAGATCATAGACCGCCCAATGGCGCCAGACGCCGGCCGGCGCGTCTGGATCGTCGCAGAGCAGCACGAAGCTCTTCGTCTGCGCAGGCGCGTCGCTCCAGCGCAGCGGCGGCGAGACATTGGCGCCGTCGCATGTGTATTTGCGCGGTATCTCCTCCCCATGGGCGAAGGCCGACGATAGCAGCCGCATATTACGCTCCTGTCGTGAATTTCTCCGCCGCCGCGACAGCGAGACCGAGCGCCGCGGCGACGGCTGCGTTGACGATCTCGCCGCGGGCCACTGAGAGGCCGGCGGAAAGATGCGGATCCTCACGCAAGGCGCCGAGCCCTTTGTCGGCGAGCGCCAGCACGAAAGGCAAGGTCGCGCTGGCGAGCGCGAATGTGGAGGTGCGCGGCACGGCGCCCGGCATGTTGGTGACGCAATAATGCACGACGCCATCGACGACATAGGTGGGATCGGAATGAGTCGTCGGCCGCGAGGTCTCGCAGCAGCCGCCTTGATCGATCGCGACATCGACGATGACCGCGCCCGCCTTCATGCCCGCGACCATGCCGCGGCTGACGAGCTTGGGCGCCGCCGCGCCCGGAACCAGCGCCGCGCCTATGACGAGATCGGCGCGCCGCACCAGCTCCGCTATCGCCGTCGGCGTCGAGAAAATGGTGCGCGGCGCATTGCCGAAGCGCGCGGAGAGGCGCCGCAGCGGCTCGGCGCCGCGATCGGCGACGATGACGCTCGCGCCCATGCCGAGCGCGATCATCGTCGCCTGCGTTCCGACTGTCCCGGCGCCGAGAATCATCACCTCGGCCGGCGGCGCCCCCGGCGCGCCAGCGAGCAGAACGCCGCGCCCGCCCATGGATTTCTCGAGACAGCGCGCGCCCGCCTGCGGCGCGAGCCGCCCAGCGATCTCCGACATGGGCGTCAGCAGCGGCAGACCGCCGAAGGGCGAAGTCACGGTCTCGTAAGCGATGCAGATCGCGCCGGAGCGCATGAGATCGAGCGCCTGCGCACGATCGGCGGCGAGATGCAGATAAGCGAACAGCAGCTGCCCCGGCCGCAATCGCGCGCGCTCCTGCGCCAACGGCTCCTTCACCTTCACGATGAGATCGGCGGAGGCGAAGATCGCTTCCGGCCCTTCCACCAGCGCGGCGCCCGCCGTCTGAAAATCGCCGTCCGAAATCCCCGCGCCGACGCCGGCGCCGCTCTCCACCATGACGAAATGCCCGCGCTGCACGAGCTCGTAGACGCCGGCCGGCGTCAGCGCGACGCGAAATTCATTGTCCTTGATTTCCTTGGGCGCGCCGACGCGCATCATGCTCTCCGATCACGCGAGCGGCGAGAAGCGATCGAGAATCTCGACCACCTCCGCATCCTCGATCTGGCGAAAATTCTCGTAGAAGAAGCCGATCGCGCCGAAGCTCCGATAATCCTCGAGGCAGACGATCTCATCGGCCTCGTGACGAAGCGCTGCGAGCGCATCGGTGGGCGCGACGGGAATGGCGAGAATGAGCTTGCGCGGATGCAGCGCGCGAACCGCGCGCAGCGCCGCGCGCGTCGTCGCGCCGGTCGCGACGCCGTCATCGACGACGACAGCGAGCTTGCCGCCGACATCGGGCCGCGTCCTGCCGCGCAGATAGGCCCCGCGTCGTCTCTCTAGCTCCGCCCGCTCGCGCGCGCAGACGGAATCGAAAACGGACTCCGTCACCTCCGCCGCATCGATCACATCCTCATTGCGCACAATGATCGGCGCGCCGCCATTGGCGATCGCGCCCATGGCCAGCTCCGGCTGATAGGGAACGCCGATCTTGCGCACCAGCACGAGATCGAGAGGCGCCTTCAGCCTCTCGGCGATATGCGCGGCGACGGGAACGCCGCCGCGCGGCAATGCATAGACGACACAAGCTTGGCCGGCATGCGCGGCGAGCGCATCGGCGAGGCGGCGACCTGCGTCGTCACGGTCTCGAAACGGCATGGCGATCCAGCTCCGGCGCGGATGCGCGACGCCATCGATATAGTCGGGAGCCGCCGCGATGCGAGAGGCCGCTCACGAAGGCGCCCGCTCGCCGAGCGGCCGCACCGCGCTGGCCTGAGGGCCATCCTCGGCGTCTTCAGGCACATAGCGCACACGATCGCCGCGCTCGAGCGCATCGAAACCCGCGCCTTCGACGCTATTACGGTGAAAATAGAGTTCCTGCCCATCCTCGCCTTCTAGGAATCCATAGCCGTCCTCGCGCATCAGCCGGCGCACGACGCCGAGCGCGGGCTCGGCATGCTGCTTCACATGACCCTCGAGGCGACGCACCTGATCCTGCAGCCGGCGGCGCGCGCGTTTGAAAGCGTCGTTCAGCGCGAAATCGAAATCCTGATAGCGCTCGTCCTGCGGCGGCGTGCGCTCGACGATCGCCTCGCGCCCATCCGGCAGAGCGAGCCGTATGTTGATCTCATATTGCCCGCCCGTGTGATGACGCGTGCTCGGCGCCTTGACCACGATGCGGCAAGCGGTGACGCGGCCGAAGCGAGTCTCGAGCTCGTCGATCTGACGCGCAATGCGCGCCTGCGCCTGCGGCGAAGCCTCCATGCCTTGAAAATCGATTTCCGGCGTCGTCTGCATGGCCGAGCCTCCGTTTTCGTGACGCGAATTTCGCCGCCGCTCGTGCGAGCAGCGCGATAGATAGATAGGGCGTGCGGAGGAAGTCGCGCCGCCGGCGGAAGGATGCGCATCATGACGACGCCGATCGCCGAGTTCGAGGTTGCCGTCGGGCCGCGCCGGCTCGGCGGCTCGCTCGCAGTTCCAGAAGATGCGCAGGGCTCGATAATCTTCGCGCATGGCTCGGGCTCGTCGCGCTTCAGCCCACGCAATCGCTTCGTCGCGGCCGCGCTGCGCGAGAGGCGCCTCGCGACATTGCTGATGGATCTGCTGAGCGAGGAAGAAGCCGAGGACCGCCGCAATGTCTTCGACATTCCCTTGCTGGCCAGCCGCGTCGTCGAGGCGATCGACTGGGCCGCGATCGAGCCTCTGCTCCACAATCTGCCGATCGGCCTCTTCGGCGCCAGCACGGGCGCCGCCGCAGCTCTCGTCGCGGCGGTGGAACGGCCACAAAAGGTGAAAGCGATCGTCTCGCGCGGCGGACGCCCCGATCTCGCGGGCCACGCGCTAGAGCATGTGCGCGCGCCGACTCTGCTCATCGTCGGCGGACTCGATTTCGAAGTTCTTAATCTCAATCGCATCGCGGCGAGACGCTTGGCCGACGCACGGCTCGACGTCGTGCCAGGCGCGACACATTTGTTCGAGGAGACTGGAACTCTGGAGCAGGCGGCCGCGCTCGCGGCGGAATGGCTGGCCGAGAAATTGGCGCGGCGCGATCGAAGCGAGAGATTCGCATGACCACGCTGGCCCAGACGCAACCTTATCTGAAGCGTCTCTTCGAGCGCATCGATCTCGCGCCGCGGCCGATCGGCGTCGAGACGAGCCGCGCGCTCGAGCATTGGCGCGCCTCACGCCGCGGCGTTGCGCCGACTTTCGCCGATGTCGTCGCCGATCTGCGTCATGGCGGCTTCGCCTTTCGCGCCGTGCCGGAAGCGCGCGATTATGAGATCGTGATCGGCGCCAAAGCGGTGGCGCCGCTGCTCGGCGCCGTCGCGGAAGGCGCGCGCTTGAGCGAGGCGCCCAACCGCCGCGGCGCCGTGCGCCTGCGCCGCCTCTTCGATGAAGCCTTGCGCGCCGGCGAGCCTGCGCTCGTGGAGTTCACCCTGGTCGAGAAAGGCCGCGACCGCGCCGGCGTCGAGCTGCTCGCTGCTCCGCTCGCGCTCGCCGATGGCGCGCTCGGCGCCGTGCTCGGCGCGCTGAACATTCAGCGCTATGAGGCGCCGGCGCCGGCGCATGAGCCGCCGCCGGCGACGGACGAGCCGATCGCGCTGTTCGCGCTCGGCTCCAGCCGCGCGCTCGGCGAGCGCGTCGCGCGCGAGCTCGCGATCACGCTTTCGCCGCATGAGGAGCGCCGCTTCGAGGATGAGGAGCGCAAGACGCGGCCGCTCGTCGGCGTGCGCGACAAGGATGTCTATGTCCTCGCGAGCCTCGAGGGCGAGACCGGCGACAGCGGCGCCGACAAGCTCTTGCGCCTTCTCTTCTTCATCGGCGCGCTGCGCGACGCCGGCGCCGCGCGCGTCACCGCCGTCACGCCCTATCTCTGCTACGCGCGCAAGGATCGCCGCACCAAGCCGCTCGATCCTGTAGCTACGCGCTATGTCGCGCAATTGCTGGAGGCGATCGGCGCCGATCGCATCGTCGCCATCGACGCGCATAATATCGCAGCCTTCGAGAACGCCTTTCGCATAGAGGCCGTCGCGCTCGACGCGCAGGCGCTGTTCGCGCGCTATTTCGCGCAGCGGCTCGGCACCGAGCCTGCGGCGATCGTCTCTCCCGATCTCGGCGGCGAAAAGCGCGCCGAGCTGTTCCGCCAGCGCCTCGAGACAATCCTCGCGCATCCGGTCGCGAAGGGCTTCATGGACAAGCATCGCAGCATGGGCGAGATCGCCGGCGAGATTTTCGCCGGCGATGTGGCTGGCCGCGCGGTCGTCATTCTCGACGATCTCATCAGCAGCGGCGGCACGATGGCGCGCGCCGCGCGCGCCTGCCGCGCCAATGGCGCGACGCGCATCTTCCTCGCCGCGACGCATGGACTCTTCGCGCGCGACGCCGACAGCGCGCTGCGCGAGGCGCCGATCGAGGAGATCGTCGTCACCGACACGGTCGCGCTGAGCGAAGCCGTCGCGCAACGCTTGCGCGGGCGCCTGGTGACGCTCGGCGTCGCGCCGCTGCTCGCCGAGGCGATCGCGCGCCTCCACAGCGGCGGCTCCATCGACGAATTGCTCGACACAGGTCCGAAAGGCGCCCCATGACCGCAAATGCTCTCTTCGTCGATCTCTATGAGATCGCCATGCTCCGCGCCTATTTCGAGCTCGGCATGGCGGAGCGCCGCGCCACATTCGGCCTCTTCGTGCGGCGTCTGCCGCCAGCGCGCAATTTCCTGCTCGCCTGCGGCCTCGCCGATGTGCTGAGAGAGCTGCACGAGCTGTGCTTTTCGGAAGACGATTTGCGCTATCTCTCCTCGCTCGGCTTCGGGCGCGAGTTTCTCGACTGGCTCGCGCGATTTCGCTTCACCGGCGACATTCGCGCGCTGCCGGAGGGCACGCCCTTCTTCGCCAATGAGCCCATTCTCGAAGTGACGGCGCCGATCGGCGAGGCGCAGATCGTCGAGACGCTGATCCTCAATCAGATCGGCCTGCAGACCATGCTCGCCTCCAAGGCGGCGCGCATGGTCTTCGCCGCGCGCGGACGCGCCATCGTCGATTTCGGCGCACGCCGCGCGCAAGGCTTCGACGCCGCGCTGAAAGGCGCGCGCGCTTTTCATATCGCCGGCGTCGCCGCCACCTCCGATCTCGCCGCGGGCAGAGCGCATGACATCGCCGTCGCCGGAACCATGGCGCACAGCTTCATCGAGGCCTGCCCTTCGGAGGCCGCCGCCTTCGAGGCCTATGCGCGCATGTTTCCCGGCGCGACGCTGCTGGTCGACACCTATGATACGCTGGAAGGCGTGCGCAAGATCGTCGCGCTGGCGCAGGAGATGGGCGCCGATTTCGACGTGCATGCGATAAGGCTCGACTCCGGCGACCTCGATGCGCTGTCGCGGCAGGCGCGGCGCATATTGGACGAAGGCGGGCTCACGCGCGTCGAGATCGTCGCGAGCGGCGGGCTCGACGAAACGCTCATCGATCGCCTCGCCGCCTCGCATGCGCCGATCGACGCATTCGGCGTCGGCACGGAAATGGCGGCTTCCACCGATGCGCCGGCGCTCGATATCGCCTATAAGCTCGTGGAATTCGCTGGCGAGGGGCGCATGAAGCTGTCGCCCGGCAAGCGCAATCTACCGGGCCGCAAGCAGATCTTCCGCCAATTCCACGATGGCGTCGCGCTGCGCGACGTCATCGCGCGCGAGGACGAGCGCTACTCCGGCGTTCCATTGCTCGAGCCGGTGATGCGCGACGGCGAGCTGGTGAAGCCGCATCCGAGCCTGCCCGACATTCGCGAGCATGCGCGCGCGGCGATGGCGGCGCTGCCGTCCGACGCCCGCGGCCTTTCGCCTTGCGCCGGTCCCTATCCGGTGACGATCAGCGTGAGCCTCGCCGAATATGAGCGCGAGGTGGAAGCGTCTCTCACGCGCAAGGCTCCGCGGACGCGACAGCCGCATCTCACCCGATGCGCGTGAGGCGCTCACGCGCGAGCGCGAGATAGCGGCGCGCGAGCGGCTCCCATTTGTCCTTGTGACGCGGCGCGGGATCGAGCAGATGAGCGAGCGAGAGACGCACACGCAGCAGCGCGCGACAAGCGCCATAGAGCGCAAAGAGCGCGGGCGGCGGCGGAGTTGGCAAACGCCGCGCCGTGGCCTCGACAATGGCCGCGCCGATTTGCGGCGCGCCGAGCAGAGCGCATTCGAGATCGAGAAAAGCGAGCTCGTCGAAAGGATCGACCTGCCGCAATTCATCATTGAACTCGAGACAATCGAAAATCGCCAGCGGCTCGCAAAAGCAGATATGCTCGGGTCGCAAATCGCCATGTCCATCGACGATGCGCCCTTCGCGCACGCGCGCCTCCAGCGCCGGCGTCTGCGCTACCAGCAGGCGATCGACGCGATCGAGCAGAGCCACGGCGTCGTAATGATCGAGCGCGAAATCGCGCAGGGTGATGATGCGTCGATTTTCCGCCTGCTCGCGAAAGAAGCGCGCGACATATTCGGACGCGGAGATGGTGGAGCGATCGGCGCCCGCATAAAAGGCGGCAAGACGCATTGCGAGCGCCTCGATCCGGCGCGCGTCGACAGCGCCGGCAGCCAGCAGACGATCGAGCATCAGCTCGGCCGGCAAACGCTTCATCTCGACGAGCCAATCGACGATCTCGCCCGCGCCGCCGATCGCCAATCGTCCATCGGCGAACGTGACCGGAACCACATCGAGATAGACATTCGGCGCGAGGCGACGATTGAGCCGAAGCTCTGCGCGACAATCGGCCTCACGCGCGCGCGGCGTCGAAAAATCCAGGAAGGCGAAGCGCACGGGCTTCTTCAATTTATAGACGCGGTCTCCCGCAAGGAACAGGCGAGACATATGTGTCTCGACGACATCGACGCCGGCGGGCGCGCGCGCGAGGCGACGCTTCAGCTCCTCGGCGAGGCGATCGGATGGCGCTCGGTCTTGCGGCGAAGACATAGGCGGCTTCATTGGAGGAGGTCGCGATGACGAGAAAGAAGATAGGGCTGCGCTCGACCGACGCTCTCCTGATCGTCGATCTTCAGCTCGACTTTTTTTCGGGCGGCAAGCTCGCTGTTCCAAAGGCCGAGGAGATTCTCCCGGTCGTCAATGAGGTCATCGACGAGGCGCGCCGCTCCGGGACTCAGATCATCGTCTCGCGCGACTGGCATCCGCCGGACCATGTGAGCTTTGCCGCGCAGGGCGGAGAATGGCCGCAGCATTGCGTGCGCGGCAGCAGAGGCGCGGAGTTTCACCCTGAGCTGCGCCTGCCGCCGGGCGCTTTGTTCGTCTCCAAGGCCAAGCGCGCGGAGCGCGAGCAATATTCCGATTTCGACGGCACCAGCCTCGCGGAGGAGCTGCGCCGGCGCGCCATAGATCGCATTTTCGTCGTCGGTCTCGCCGAAGATTTCTGCGTGAAATGCAGCGCGATCGACGCTGCGCGTCTCGGCTTCGAGACTCATGTGCTGCGCGCGGCCACGCGCCCAGTGACACGCGAGGGCGGCGAGAAGGCGCGCGCGGAAATGCGCGCCGCCGGCGTGACGGTGATCGAGCCGTCCCGCGCCCCATATGACGTCGATCACATCTCGAGGACGTGAGCCATGCCGGAAATCAATACCGATAAAGTCTGCTTCGTCATCGTCAAGGCGCGCGAGCTCGAGGCCGAGGACGAAGGCATGCAGCCCGACGCCTCCAATCCTTCCGACGACAAATTCGTGAGCGTGCTGACGGAGGAAGGCTGGTCGCCAAATCGCCGCGAGCTCGTCGAGTTCATCGAGGCGATGGACGATGACGAGCAGGCGGAGCTGGTCGCGCTCGTCTGGGTCGGACGCGGCGATTTCACCGCCGATGATTGGGATTCCGCGGTCATTCAGGCGAAGGAGCGACGCAAAGGGCCGACCTCGAAATATCTGCTCGGCATTCCGCTGCTGGCGAGCTATCTGGAGGCGGGGCTCGACGAGTTCGACGAGAGCTGCGAAGGCTTCGAGGACGATCGGCAATAATTTCAAAGACGAAAACGCGCGACGAGCGGCGCGTGGAGTGAGCCGAGAATCGGATCTTGCGCCGTCGCCTCATCGGCGAGGCCCTCATTCGATATCACGACCTCCTCGCATCGTGACGCGAGAGCGGGCGACGCCAATATCTGGTCGATGAGCGTCTTGCGGCCGGCGTGAATCACGGTGAAGCGCGTGCGCTCCGCAATGCGCAGCGCGAGCGGGGCGAGACTGCGCGGCCCGGCCGCGGCCTCTTCCGCGCCCCAGAGAATGCGCGCGGGCGCATCATAGGCGTCGCAGTTGAGATCGCCGCAGACGGCGATGAGCGGCGCGGTCTCCACATCGAAAATGCGATCGACGAAGAGCCGCGCCTCCAGCGCCTGCGCTTCGCGCTTTTGCGCGGCGAGCCATTGGCCTTCCGCGAAGGCGCGGCTCGATTTGCGATCCGCCTCGCCCGGCAGCGGCACGGCGCGCGGCGCGCGTAAATGCAAGTTCAGCACATGTAGCGTTGCGCCATCGGGGAGCATGATGCGCGCATAGAGAATGGGCCGCTCGAATAGAATGTCGATCGGCTGCGGGGCGCTCGTTTCCGGCGGCGGAATCCAGCGCCAGGGCGCGATTATGTCGTGATAGAGCTGGCGGCGCTCGACGATCGGCCAGCGCGAGAGCAGCGCGAGATTGTGGATATCGGCGGGCGCGTCGGCGCCTGGACGCGAAGTCGTCGCGCGGAAGAAATTCGCATAGCCGCCGCCTTCGACGAGACGATCGAGCGCGATGAAGCGTCGCGGCGCATGCGCGGTCTCGCGCTGCGCATCGACCTCCTGAAGGCAGAGAATATCGGCGTCGATCGCCGCGAGCTGCGGACGCAGCACGGCGAGGCGCCGATCGAATTCGTCCTGCGCCGATGGCGACCAGTCCAAATTCTCTATGTTGAAGGTCGCGAGGCGAAAATGGCCCGCCATTCGTCGAAAATCCGTCTCGCGCCCTCTCCCGCGCGCGGCGGGAGAGGGAGATTGCCGTCGCCGCTCACGCTGCCTTTATATCGATATTCTTCTCGGATTTCTGCGCCTGCGCCGATTTGGGCAGATGCACGGTCAGCACGCCTTTGGCGAAGGTCGCGTCGATCTTGTCGGCCTCGACATTCTCCGGCACGCGAAAGGCGCGACGGAAGGAGCCATAGCGACGCTCGGAGAGGAAATAGCCCTTGTCCTTCTCCTCGCGCTGCTCCTTCTTCTCGCCGCAGATGATGAGCGAGCCGTTGGAGAGCTTCACCTCGACATTCTTCTCGTCTATGCCGGGAAGCTCCGCGGTGATCTGATATTCCTTGTCCTTCTCGACGAGATCGACCGCGGGCGTCGCCGCCCAGCCGATGCCGAAGCGTCCGAAAGGCTCGAGATCTGGCGTCGCGCCTTTTTGGAAGGGCGCATCCTCGAACAAGCGATCGATCTGCCGCCGCAGCGTCTCCAGAGGATGCCAGTCGAACAATCCAGAGTTCGGCAGCGTCTCCTTCGATTCTTTCACCGGAACTCTCGTCTGCGCTTCCGCCATTTCCGCCTCCTCTATCAAAATGGACGATCGGCGTGGCGCGCGCGTCGGCGCGCTCGCACGACGCCTGTGACGTAGGAGCGCCGCGCGAAAAGACAATCGGCGCATTGCGTCGGCGAAGGGCGGATAGGATGAGAAGCGATCGAAAGCGAAGGCTTTCGCTGCGGGGCGACGCCATAGGCAAAGTGTCGCGGCCGGTTATATTGCTCTTTAATGGAGCGCTGCGACATGTCCAACGAGCCGACGCTGACCGAGGACGACATCATGCGCGCGCTGGAGGCGCGGCTCGGACGACTGCATGCGCGCCAGAGGCTCGGCATAGAGCGCGACCATGAGGCGCAGATCTTCGGCCAGGGCCTCAATTTCTTTCACCCGGAGAATCTCGCCGCCTCGCCGCTGCTGATCCGCGCCGCGCTCACCGCCGTCGGACTCTACCGCCGCGGTCTCGCCAATGCGGAGAAGCTTCTGCTGCGCGAGAATGAGATCGTCAGCGCGCGGCTGCCGCGCGCCTTCGACGGCTTCGCCATTCTCCATTTGAGCGATCTGCACGTCGATATGTGTCCGCGCGCTATGGCGCGGCTGCGCGAGATGGTCGCCGATCTCGCCTATGATCTCTGCGTGCTCACCGGCGATTATCGTGGCGCGACGCATGGGTCCCACGCGGCGGCGCTGGACGGCATGGCGGAGCTGCGCGAGGCTTTGCGCGCGCCGATCCTCGCCGTGCTCGGCAATCACGACACGATATTGATGACGCCGGGCCTCGAGCAGATGGGGATGCGCGTTCTGCTCAATGAGTGCGAGACATTCGTCCGCGACGGCGCGCGCATTCATGTCGCCGGAGTCGATGACGCGCATTATTTTCGCGTCGACAACATCGCCAAGGCCGGCGAGGGAATTCCGCAAGGCGAATTCTCTCTGCTGCTCTCGCATACGCCGGAGATTTTTCGACAGGCGGCGCATGCGGGCTTCGACGTTCTGCTCGCCGGTCATACGCATGGCGGGCAGATCTGCCTGCCGGGCGGCGTCGCGCTCACGCTCGACTCCGTGCTGCCGCGCGCCTATGGCGCCGGCGCTTGGCGATATCACGACATGCAAGGCTATACGTCGGTCGGCGCCGGCTCCTCCGTGCTGCCGGTGCGGTTCAATTGTCCGCCGGAGATCACCTTGCATCGGCTGCGGACCGCCTGAGCGGCGAAATCGCCCGCGCATCTGGTCGAGCTTCGCGTCCGCCGCTAGAATATGACAGAGACGTGAAGGAAAGGGCGTGGGATGCAGGGCGGCTGGCGAATTGCGGGCGCGGGCCTTCGAGGCTTTCGGACGACGATCGGCGCGGCCCTGCTGCTCGCGGCCAGCGCCGCCGCGGCCTTGGCGGCGCTCTATCCGCGGGAGGCGCGGCGCTTCATGGCGGAGGAGGATTTTCGCCGCTATCCGGGCGCCGGCGTGCTGACGTGTCGCACGGAGGAGGGCGTGCCGGAGCGCGCGGCCGCCGCCTGGCTGATCGGCGACCGCGGCCTCGTCGTGCTCAACGCGCATAATTTCGTCGATCGCAAGCTGCGGCCGACGCATCCCATAGACGATTGCGCTTTCTCCATCGGCGAGAAGGAATACGCCTTCGACACGGACAGCCTGCGCTTCGGCTTCGCCCGCGACGCCAAATCGCTGAACATCACCGATGATTGGGCGCTGGTGCGCCTGCGCGATCCCGTGGACGCCGATATAACGCCGCAGCCGATCCCCGACGGGCCGGCGCTGCCGACCGGCGTCGAGAAGCTGCGCGTGGTGATGGTGTCGCCTGCCGGCCACTCCAATTTCCGCCGCGCGACCAGCATAGAAGAGTGCCAGATTCATCAGATCGACGCGCCGACGGAGGCGGGAATTCGCCGCGCTCGGCATGATTGCAACGACGGCTATGGCGGCTCGGGCTCGGGGATTTTCGGCGACGATGGACGGCTCATCGCCATGCACAGCGCCTCGCTGGACATGAATTCGCGCCGAGATTTCGACATGGAACGCCATTTCGGCATGGCGCTGCTGTTCGAGGGCGAATTGCTGGACGCTATTCGGGCCAATCTTCGGGCAGACGCGCGCTAGAGCGCTTCGGGAAAAGGCTCACGGCCCCGCGCGTGGCGGAATCGTGCGCAGCCAGAGGATGAGCGCATCGAGATCGCGTGGCGTCATCTTCGAGAAATGCGCCTTGGAGAGATTGGCCATGGTCGGCTTGAGCGGCTTGGCGTCGCGGCCGACGCCGGCGACAATGGCGGCCTTGATCTCCTCGTCGCTCCAGGCGCCGATCCCGGCCGTCGGATGCTGGGTGATATTGGCGCCGACCGCCGTTCCCGCCGGCGTGCGGAACAGCTTGCCGCCGGCGCCGAGCTTTTCCTTATGGTCGAGCGCGCCATTGGTCTCGCCGCTGTGGCATTCCATGCAACGCGCCAGGGTCGCGACATAAAATCCGCGCCGCAGCGGATCGTCGAGCGCGCTCTCCTCGAATGGCGCCTCGGCGCCGGGAAAGGTGTCGGCCTTCTGCTCGCCGTCGCGGCGCTGCGCCGGCCGCGCGGACTCCACCGGCGCCGATGTGCGCAGAAAGGCGACGACCGCCTCGATATCCCGCGCGGTCAATATCCGATAATATTCCGACGGCATGGCCGGCGCGAGACGTCCCTCCGGCCCGACGCCGGCGACGATCGCCGCCGTCAGCCGCTCATCGCTCCAGGACCCGATTCCGGTCGCGGCGTCCGATGAAATATTCGGGCCGCGCACGCTGTAAGTCTCGCCATTGAAAGTCTGCGAGCCGCCGGAAAAGCGCTTGTCGAGCCGATAGCCGTCGGGGCCGCGCGGCGTATGGCAATTGTCGCAGGCGGTCAGCGCCTCGACGAGATAACGGCCGCGATCGATATCCGCGGCGGCGGCCGGGGCGGCGAGGCAGAGCGGCAGCAAGGCGCGGCACGCCAGAGAACGCGCCCATGCGAGAGCAGAATTGGAGAGCACAGCCTATCCGATAGCTCGAGAATGTCTCGCCAACATAGGCGGCGCCGAGGCGCGCTTCATTTCAAAAAAGTCTCGATTGCGCGGGCGATTTGTCCCGTCGTCAGAACGGCCGCTCGCGGACGCGCAGATCGAACATGAGCCGCGAGAGCGCCTGCGAGCCTAAGAAGAACAGGCCGGTGACGATGACGATCTCCCCTGCCCCGAGGCGCGCCGGGGCGGCGATGGCGAGCAGCGGGAGCAGCGCTTCCGGAATTTGATCGAGCCCCGGCGCGCGGCTGCTGGAGGGAAGGCCGAGCCGGCGCTTGACGAAGCTCGAGAAAAGATCGCCCGCCATGGCGAAAGCGCCGAGCAATGCGCCGAGATGAACGGGAAAGCCGACGAGCGGCGCGCAGCAAGCGGCGGCGAGCACGGCGAGAAGCAGCCCGCGCCAAGTCTTGGCGGGGCCGAGCAGCGGCCGTCCGTCGAAGAAGCGGGCGCCGCCGTCCACAGGGCGGGCGAAGAGGTCGCCGAGCAGCCTTTTGCCGAGCACCGGCGCGCCATTGGCGACGATCAGCAGAAGCAGCAAGCGGAGAATCAGGGCTCCATCCATCCCATCCTCACCATGTCGCATCCTCGCCATGTCCCTTCCTCGCCGAACACGCCAGGGCTCAGGGCTCCCTCGGCAATATAGCGGAGGCGGACGCGGCGTCATGCGGCCCAATATTCGACTAATCTTGTTGACTTATGGACTTGTACTCCTAGCATTCACGCTACAGGATTCGCTCAGAAGGCTCTCGAGGACGCCCATGCCGAGCAATGTCGATTTCGTCTTCGTCGATCAGATCGCCGTCGGGCTTTTGGTGACCGAGGGCGAATGCAAGAGATTTTGCGGCGCCTCATGGGCGCTGGCCGCGCTCGAGGGCGCCGTATTCGCTGATCTCGAGGAGGCCGAAAAGATCGTCGCGCGGCATTTGCGCAGCCGCGGCGAGCACAGCTGCGCCGGTTAGTTTCGCGCGGCGCATCCTTGTCGGAGCAGGCGCGCCTCTCTACATGAGCTGCGATATCCCGCCGCGCGGGAGCCTGTATTCCTCGAGGCCGGTCATGGGCGAGGGCGCAGCAGCGGCCGATGGCCCCGATTTCTCGCTCGGCGTCAGCGTCGCCGATATGGCCGACGGCGCCATTCTCTCCGGTCGCGTCGGCGCCGAGCCGGCGTTGCTCATCCGCCGCGGCGACGAATTCTCCATCATCGGCTCCGCCTGCACCCATTATCAGGGTCCGCTCGGCGAGGGGCTGGTGGTCGCCGACACGATCCGCTGCCCCTGGCATCACGCCTGCTTCAGCCTGCGCGACGGACGAGCGCTGCGCGCCCCGGCCCTCGACCCCATTCCCTGCTGGCGCGCCGAAAAGCGCGGCGATCTCCTCTTCGCCATGGAGAAGATCGCCCCCTCGACGCGCGAGCGCGCGCCCGCGCCGCCGACGCTCGGACGCGTCGTCATCGTCGGCGGCGGAGCGGCCGGGCTCGCCGCCGCCCATGAGCTGCGCGAGGAAGGCTATTCCGGCTCGCTGGTCATGGTCAGCGCCGACGCCGCCGCCCCCTATGACCGCCCCAATCTGTCGAAAGATTATCTCGCCGGCTCGGCGCCGGAAGACTGGCTGCCGCTGCGCCCACGCGCTTATTACGAGGAGCGGCGCATCGAGCTGCTGCTGGCGACGCGCGTGCGCGCGATCGACCCCGGCGCGCGACTGGTCTCCCTCGAGCATGGCGAGCCGCTGCGCTATGACGCGCTGCTGCTGGCGACCGGCGCCGAGCCGGTGCGCCTGACAATTCCGGGCGCCGAGCTGCCGCATGTCCATTATCTGCGCAGCCTCGCCGACAGCCGCGCGCTCATCGCCGCGGCGGCGCGGGCCTCGCGCGTCGCGGTGATCGGCGCGAGCTTCATCGGCCTCGAGACCGCCGCCGCGCTGCGCGAGCGCGGGCTCGAGGTCAATGTCGTGGCGCCGGACGCGACGCCGATGCAGAAGACGCTGGGGGAGGACATAGGCCGGCTGGTGCGCGCGACGCATGAGACGCATGGCGTCGTCTTTCATCTTTGCGAGAGCGTCGTCGCCATCGGCGAGGATCATGTCGCTCTGGCGAGTGGCGCGCGCGTTCCGGCCGATCTCGTCGTCGTCGGCGTCGGCGTGCGCCCGCTCACGACGCTCGCCGAGGAGGCCGGCCTCGCCGTCGATCACGGCGTCCTCGTCGATGAATATCTCGAAACCAGCGCTCAGAGCGTCTTCGCCGCCGGCGATATCGCGCGCTGGCCGGATCGCCGCAGCGGCGAGCGGATCAGGATCGAGCATTTCGTCACCGCCGAGCGCCAAGGGCAGACGGCGGCGCGCAATATACTCGGCGCGAAGGAGCCCTTCGAGGCGCCGCCCTTCTTCTGGAGCCGTCATTACGACATGACCATCGCCTATGTCGGACACGCCGGCGCCTGGGATCGCGTCGAGATCGCCGGCGACCTCGAGAAAAGGGATTGCATCGTCACCTATTTCTCCCGCGATCACAGAATGGCGACAGCCACGATCGGCCGCGATCTGGACAATCTACGCGTGGAAGCCGAGCTGGAAGCGTCGACCAGCGGTTGAACGAGCATAGTCTGCGCACGGATGACGCATTCGACTTCGATTCGAGATATGGGCTCGGCCCATTCTTCTAGCAGGCCATGGCCGGTTCTTTCGTGGACGCGCCCACAGCCTGGCCGAGCAAGTCAAACGGCGACGTCGACGGCCGCTCGATTTTCGAGCGTAGTTCTACGTAGCAGTCGCGACAAATATTTATGCCCAGATTTAGTGATGCTTGGTTAGGAATTAGTTGCGAGGGGTAGAGCATTGATGTATACCCGCAAATGTCTTTGCGGTCGAAACGGCGCTGACTTGCCCGCCCCGAGCTTGCCGGGCTTTGCCCCGTCGACCGCGCCGTGTCAGGACTTCCGGCGCCGAAACGAGAAAGTGAAGAGTGAAGAGATGACATCGACGAACAACATCGAACTCGCGGCCGACATCGTTTCCGCCTATGTGAGCAATAATTCGGTTCCGGCCGGCGATCTCCCGGGCCTCATCAACGAAGTCTATGGCGCGCTCATGCGGGTCGGCTCCGGCGTCGTCGTCGAGCCGGCGGAAGCGCCCAAGCCCGCCATTTCGGTGCGCAAGTCGGTGACCAACGACTTCATCATCTGCCTGGAAGACGGCAAGAAGTTCAAGTCTCTCAAGCGCCATCTGCGCACGCAATACGGTCTTTCGCCGGAAGAATACCGCGAGAAGTGGGGTCTCGCCGCCGATTATCCGATGGTCGCTCCGAATTACGCCAAGGCGCGCTCAACCCTCGCCAAGCAGATGGGCCTCGGCCAGCAGCGCCGCCGCCGCGGCAGCCGCTGATCCCGAACGACCGACGAAGGCGCGCCGCGAGCTCGGCGCGCCCATAGGTTGCAGGCCACGCCGCAGCCGCTTCGTCACATCGTATTTTTTTAAATTCTTTCCGCCCGCTTTCGCCTAGAGCGAGGGTGTGCGAGGAAACGACGCTGGACCCGCGTCCGGCTCGCAACACGGTCGCTTCGGCGGCCGTGGCCGCTCGATTGTTGTCACTTGAGGCGAATGGGGGAAGCTCATGCGGCGTATCGCAGTTGCTCTGTGCATTTCATTCATGGGTTGCTCGGCCGGGTCTGCGTACGAAACAGGGGGCTTGGCCGGATTGTTCGATTTGAGTCCGCGTGGACAGCAGCAGCCGGCCGACGGCCGGCCGCAGGCGACCGCAGTCGCCCGCGAGATCGTGTCCTATCCCGGCGGCTACTCGCCCGGCACCATCGTCGTCTCGACCAATGAGCGGCGGCTCTATTATGTTCTCGGCAATAATCAGGCGATCCGCTATGGCGTCGGCGTCGGCCGGCCGGGCTTCGAATGGACCGGCACGCGCGTCGTCTCCAGCAAGCGCGAATGGCCGGATTGGACGCCGCCCACGCAAATGCTGCGCCGCCGCCCCGATCTGCCGCGCCATATGCAGGGCGGGCTCACCAATCCGCTCGGCGCGCGGGCCATGTATCTCGGCGGCTCGCTCTACCGCATCCACGGCTCCAACGAGCCCGAGACCATCGGCCAGGCGGTTTCCTCCGGCTGCATCCGCATGACCAATGAGGATGTCGTCGACCTCTACGAGCGTGTGCGCGTCGGCGCGCGGGTCATCGTCAACCGCTGATCTCCAAATCCGTAAAATCGCGCGCCGAGCGCCCGAAAGGGTTCGGCGCGCTTTTTTTATCGCTCGCCCGGACGGTCCCGATCCAGGCCCTTTGCCGCGAGCTCCTGCTCGTAGGCGGCGAAATCCGCCGCGCCGCCCGCGCCGAGCTCATGGAGATAGCCCCAGGTGTAGATGCCGGTGTTGTGGAGATCGTCGAAATCCAACCGCACGGCGTAATGGCCGACCGGCGCGACGCCGATTATGGCGACATTGCGCTTGCCGCCCACGGTCTTGCGCTCCTCCGGCGAATGGCCCTGCACCTCGGCCGAGGGGCTGCGCACCCGCAAATGCTCGGCCGAAAGATCGAAGCTCGCCCCATTCTCGAAGCTCACTTTGAGCTTCCGCCCCTCTTCCATCAGGCGTATTTCGCTCGGCCAAATATCCGCGTCGGCCATGGTCTTCTCCCGATCGTCTGGTCGGCCGTCCGCCCCGGCGCACCCATTGCTTGGGGCTTCACGCGCGGCCATTCCGTCAATATATAGGAACCTCCTTTGGAGCCTATACGCAGGACGGGACGCCGCAAACGGTCGACTATATGAATCCGCATCCGAAAATCGCCTATGATCCCACGGCCCCCGCGCCGCTCGTCGACCCGTTCGGACGGGCCGTTTCCTACCTGCGCGTCTCGGTGACGGATCGTTGCGATTTCCGCTGCGTCTACTGCATGTCCGAGCACATGCAATTTTTGCCCCGCCGCGATCTGCTGACGCTGGAGGAGCTCGACCGGCTCTGCACGGCCTTCATCGAGCGGGGCACGCGCAAGCTGCGCATCACCGGCGGTGAGCCCTTGATGCGCCGCGATATTCTCTCGCTGTTCGAGCGTCTCTCGCGTCATCTGATTTCCGGCCGGCTAGAGGAGCTGACGCTCACCACAAACGGCTCTCGGCTCGAGCGCTTCGCGCAGGCGCTGGTCGATTGCGGCGTCAAGCGCGTCAATGTCTCGCTCGACACGCTGGATCGGGAGCGTTTCCGACAATTGACGCGCACCGGCGACCATGAGCGCGTTCTCGCCGGCGTCGACGCGGCGCTACGCGCCGGCCTCGAGGTGAAGCTCAACGCCGTGGCGCTGAAAGGCGTCAATGAGGACGAGTTCGTCGCGCTGACGCGCTTCGCCCATGAGCGCGGCATGGATATGACCTTCATCGAGGTGATGCCGCTCGGCGAGATCGACGGCGGCGAGCGCGTCGATCAATACATCCCGCTGACTTTGGTCCGCGAGCGTCTTGCCGAGCGCTTCACGCTGGAGGAGATCGACTATCGCAGCGGCGGGCCTGCCCGCTACATGCGCGTCGCCGAGACTGGCGGGCGCGTCGGCTTCATCACGCCGCTCTCGCATAATTTCTGCGAATCCTGCAATCGCGTGCGCGTCACCTGCACCGGCACTCTGTTCATGTGCCTCGGCCAGGAGGACGCCGCCGATCTGCGCGCGCCGCTGCGCGCCGATCCGACCGACGCCTCGCTCAACGCCGCCATAGACGAGGCGATCGCCCGCAAGCCCAAGGGCCATGATTTCATCATCGACCGCTCGACGCGAGCGCCGGCCGTCGCGCGGCATATGAGCACGACCGGGGGATGATCCGGCGCCTCGCCACCGCCGCGGCGACCATCGCCCTTCTTCTCTGCCCGGCCGCCGCCGAGCCACGCCATTTGCGCATCGCCAGCGAAGGCGCGCGGCCGCCCTTCAACTATCTCGACGCCAATAATCAGCTCGCCGGATTCGAGATCGATCTGACGCGCGAGATCTGCCGCCGCATCGAGGCCGATTGCGTCTTCATCACCCAGGAATGGGAGAGCCTCGTCTTCGGGCTCGAGAATCGGCAATATGATCTCGTCGTCTCGGCCATGGAGATAAACGAGGAGCGGCTGCGCAAAATCGACTTCTCCAAGCCCTATGCGCATACGCCCTCAGCGCTGATCGCGCAGCGCCAATCGCCGCTCGCGAACGCCGATCCGAAAACGCTGCAGGGCGCCCGCATCGGCGTCGTCGCGGATGGGCCGCAGCAGGCCTATGCGGAGGACAAGCTCAAGGAGAGCGAAGTGCAGCGCTATGCGACGCTCGAGGCCGCCATGCTGGACCTCGCCGAGGGCCGCGTGGACGTCGTCGCGGAGGAAAAGCTCGCGGCCATGGATTTTCTGCGCGAGCGCAAGGAAGGGCGCTGCTGCCGCATCATCGCCGATCTGCCGCAGGACGCGGCCTATTTCGGCGGCGGCTTCGGCTATGGCCTGCGCAAAGGCGCCACGGCGCTGAAGAGCGCAATCGACGCGGCGATCGACGCGATCGTCGCCGACGGAACCTATCGCACGATCCGCAGCAAATATTTCGATTTCGACATACGCTGAAACGGGGACGGCCGGCCTCGGCCTTGCTTCCTCGCTCTCGCATCTCACCCGCAGAGGACCGACCAATGACCGAGCTGACCGTCGCCTTCATCGGATTGGGCGTGATGGGCTATCCGATGGCCGGCCATCTCGTCACGCGCGGCGCGCGCAAAGTCGTCGTCTACAATCGCACGCCGGAGAAAGCCGAGCGCTTCGCCGTGCAATTTTCCGCGAAGACGGCGCCGACGCCGCGCCTCGCCGCCGAAGGCGCGGATTTCGTCTTCTCCTGCGTCGGCAATGACAATGATCTGCGCCAGGTGACGATCGGCGAGGACGGCGCCTTTCGCGCGCTGAAAGCCGGCGCGGTCTTCGTCGATCACACCACCGCCTCGGCGGAGGTCGCGCGCGAGCTCTACGCGCACGCGAAAAAGGGCGGCTTCGGCTTTCTCGACGCGCCGATCTCCGGCGGCCAGTCCGGCGCCGAGAATGGCGCGCTCACGGTGATGTGCGGCGGCGATGCGGAGGATTTCGCCCGCGTCGAGCCCGTGCTCGCCGCCTATGCGCGCGCCAGCCGGCTGATGGGACCGTCCGGCGCCGGGCAGCTCACCAAAATGGTCAATCAGATCTGTATCGCCGGCCTCGTCCAGGGCCTCGCCGAGGCGCTGGATTTCGCCAGCCGCGCCGGGCTGGACGGCGCCGCGGTCGTCGAGCTCATCAAGAATGGCGCGGCGCAATCCTGGCAGATGGAGAATCGCCACAAGACCATGCTCGCCGGCGAATATGATTTCGGCTTCGCGGTCGAATGGATGCGCAAGGACCTCGGCATATGCTTCGCCGAGGCCCGCCGCAATGGCGCGAGCCTGCCGGTCGCCGCGCTGGTCGATCAATTCTACGCCGAGGTGGAGAATATGGGAGGCCGACGCTGGGACACGTCGAGCCTCATGGCGCGCCTGCGCAGATAGGGCGCAGACGGCGAGAATGGAAAGCGCGAGCGCGGCTGCCAACCGGAGGCGGATGCGCGAATCGGAGCGCGCTTTCAAATCGTTCGGTGAGTGTTATGGTCGCGCCGGGCCTGGGGAGGTCCAGGTCGCGCTCTTTAGTCCCCTGGGGCGGAGAGCGATGATGGGAGAAAAAAATGAAAGCCAAGATCGTTTCGGGCTCGACCATCGCCGCGGCGGCGATCGCTCTGGCGCTCGCGGGCGGCGTTTCGACGCAGGCCTCCGCCAAGCATTCCAAACATGTCTGCAATATGGAAAAAGGCCAGTGCGGCGGCAAGACGAAGTGCATGACCAAAAAGGGCGTCTGCAAGCATCATAAGGGGCATAAGGCCTCCTGCAGCGCCAAGGGTTCCTGCGCCGGCCGCTGAGCCGATCGAAGCCGTCGATCGCGCGCCATTCGGGGCGCGATCGATTCTCGCGGCGGGGGCGACGCGAAAGAGCATTTGGAGCGCGAGAGATGAGCAGACCCGCCCCATTGGGACACGGCCTCGGACTGAGGCCGATCTATTATGATGAAATTCTCTCGACGCGCCCTGCCGTCGACTGGTTCGAGATCATCTCGGAAAATTACATGACCGGCGGCGGCCGGCCCACCGCCATGCTGGAGCGCGTGCGCGCCGATTATCCGATCGTGATGCATGGCGTCGCAATGTCGCTCGCCTCCACCGATCCGCTCGACTTCGATTATCTGCGCGAGCTGAAGACGCTGGCCGAGCGCGTGGAGCCGGCCTTCGTCTCCGACCATCTCGCCTGGACCGGCGTGCATGGCGTGACGCTGCACGATCTCTTGCCGATTCCCTATACGGAGGAAGCGCTCGCCCATGTCGCCGAGCGCGTGATGCGTGTGCAGGATTTTCTCGGCCGGCGCCTCGTCGTCGAGAACGCCTCCACCTATGTCGCCTTTCGCGAATCTGAGATGAGCGAATGGGCCTTCGTCAATGAGCTGGCGCGGCGCGCCGACTGCCTGCTGCTGCTCGACGTCAACAATGTCTTCGTCTCCAGCTTCAATCACGGCTTCGACGCCAATGCGTTCATCGACGCCATAGACCCGGATCGCGTGGCGCAATTCCATATGGCCGGCCATACCGACAATGGCACGCATCGCATCGACACGCATGACCAGCCGGTCTGCGACGAGGTGTGGGCGCTCTATGAGCGCGCGCGGCGGCGCTTCGGCGCGGTCTCGACCATGATCGAGCGCGACGATAATTTCCCGCCCTTCGAGGAATTGCTCGCCGAGCTCGGCCATATGCGCGAGATCGCCGCGCACATAGACGCCGAGAGCGCACGGAGCGCCGCATGAGGCTCGCAGAGCTGCAGGCCATGTTCCAGGCCGGCGTGCTCGCCGGCGCCGAGGATGGCGCGCAAATTCTCGAATCGGTGAAGAATTCGCGCCAAGCCGACCGCACCACGCTCTTCGGCGTCTATGTGAACGCCTATCACGCGCGGCTCGCGGAGTTCCTGGCGGCGGACTTCCCCGCCCTGCGCGCGCTCATCGGCGAGGAAGCCTTCGACGCGCTCGCCGACGCCTATATCGGCGCGCAGCCCTCGCGCGAGCGCAACGCCCGCTGGTACACGACGCGCCTGCCGGATTTTCTGCGCGAGAGCGAAGCGTGGCGCGACGATGCGCGCGCGATCGACCTCGCGCTGTTCGAGCGCGCGCTCACCGACGCTTTCGACGCGCCCGACGCCGAAGCTCTGCCGATCGAGGAGCTGGCCGCCTTCGCGCCCGAGCAATGGCCGCGCCTCTCCTTCGCCTTTCACCCGAGCCTCATATTGCTGGAGCTCGAGACCGGCACGATCGCGACGCATGAGGCGGCGATGGAGCAGCAGGAGCTGCCGCCGCGCGGCGAAGGCCGCGGCCATGTCGCCCTATGGCGCGCCGATCTCGACTCCGTTCATTGCGAATTGGAGGCGGACGAGTTCATGGCGCTGTCTCTGGCGATGGAGGGTCACGCTTTCGGCGACATTTGCCAAATGGCCGCCTTCCGCGATCACGCCGACGCCTCGCCCGAGCGCCTGGCGCAAATGCTCACCGGCTGGTTCCAGGAAGGGCTGGTGGTGGGCGCGGAGGCAGGCGAGGAGGGCTGAGCGGCTTTCTCCGCCGCCATTCGCGCCGAGCCTCTCACCCCGGCCCTCTCCCCGCTGACGCAGGGAGAGGGAGCGCACGGCGTCCGCACGCCATAACGACGCACAAGCTCTCGAGGCGTGACGGTCGCGCCCTCGCGGTCCCCACATTTGGGGGCATATCGCGAATAGGGCGGTGATTCGCCTTCCGTTCTCCTATATTCTCCCCGCTTCGAAGGAGAATCGCCTTGTCACGTCAAGCGCCGCCGGAAGACTTCACGCCGCTCGAGGGAGGCGTCGCCGCGCGCGCCGCTGCGCTCGCCGGACGCGGGCGCTTTCTCGAGGCGCTCAACCCCGAGCAGCGCGCCGCCGTCGAGACCATCGACGGCCCGCTGCTGGTGCTCGCCGGCGCCGGCACAGGCAAGACGCGCGTGCTGACGACGCGCATCGCGCACATACTCTCGAGCGGACGGGCGCGGCCTTGGGAAATCCTCGCCGTCACCTTCACCAACAAGGCCGCGCGCGAGATGCGCGAGCGCATCGAGAGCTTGGCCGGCCCCGGCGCCGAGGCGCTGCAGTGGCTCGGCACATTTCACGCGATCAGCGCGAAAATCCTGCGCCGCCATGCAGAGCTGGCGGGGCTCAAATCCAATTTCACCATTCTCGACACCGACGATCAGATCCGCCTGCTCAAGCAGGTTCTGCAGGCCGAGAACATAGACGACAAGCGCTGGCCGCCGCGCGGCCTCGCGCATCAGATCGACGCCTGGAAGAACCGCGGCCTCTCGCCGGATCAGGTCCCCCTCGGCGAGGCGCAGAGCTTCGGCGACGGCAAGGGCAAGAAGCTCTATGCGCTCTATCAGGAGCGCTTGAAGGTGCTGAACGCCGTCGATTTCGGCGATCTTCTGCTCGAGACTCTGCGGCTCTTTCGCGAGAACGCCGATGTGCTCGACGAATATCGCCAGCGCTTCAAATATATTCTCGTCGACGAATATCAGGACACCAACACAGCGCAATATCTCTGGCTGCGCCTCATCGCGCAGGGGCGGCACAATGTCTGCTGCGTCGGTGACGACGATCAGAGCGTGTACGGTTGGCGCGGCGCCGAGGTGGAGAATATTCTGCGCTTCGAGAAGGATTTTCCCGGCGCGAAAATCGTGCGGCTCGAGCGCAATTATCGCTCCACGGGGCATATTCTCGCGGCGGCCTCGCATCTCATCGCGCGCAATGAAGGGCGGCTCGGCAAGACGCTGTTCACCGAAGGCGCCGATGGCGAGAAGCCCAGCGTCACCGGCGTCTGGGACAGCGAGGAGGAAGCGCGCGCGATCGGCGAAGATATCGAGCAATTGCAGCGCAAGGGGCATAATCTCGAGGAGATCGCCATTCTCGTGCGCGCGTCTTTCCAGATGCGCGAGTTCGAGGAGCGCTTCATCACGCTCGGCCTGCCCTATCGCGTGATCGGCGGCCCGCGCTTCTATGAGCGGCTGGAGATACGCGACGCGCTCGCCTATCTGCGCTGCGTCGCGCAGCCTTTCGACGATCTCGCCTTCGAGCGCATCGTCAACACGCCCAAGCGCGGATTGGGCGACGCCACGCTGCAGGTGCTGCACGAATATTCACGCCGCGAGAGCGCGCCGCTGATGCAGGCGGCGCGCGTCATCGTCGAGACAGAGGAGCTGAAGCCCAAGCCGCGCGCGACGCTGCGCGCGCTGATCGCCGATTTCGATCGCTGGCGCAGCCTCATCGAGACCATGCCGCAGAACGAGCTCGCCGAGACGGTGCTGGACGAATCCGGCTACACGCAAATGTGGCGCGACGACAAGACGCCCGAGGCCGCGGGCCGACTGGAGAATTTGAAGGAGCTGGTGCGCGCCATGGAGGAATTCCCCGATCTTTCGGGCTTCCTCGAGCATGTGTCGCTGGTGATGGAGACGGACGAGGCCGCCGATCAGCGGCGCGTGTCGATCATGACGCTGCATGGCGCCAAGGGGCTCGAGTTCGAGACCGTCTATCTGCCCGGCTGGGAGGAAGGCCTGTTTCCGCATCAGCGCTCGCTGGACGACAATGGCCGCGCCGGATTGGAAGAGGAGCGCCGCCTCGCCTATGTGGGAATCACGCGCGCCAAGCGACGGCTGAAAATTTTCTTCGCGACAAATCGGCGCATTCACGGCCTGTGGCAAACCACTCTGCCCTCGCGTTTTCTCGACGATCTGCCGGCGGCCAATGTCGAGGTGAGAGAAGCCTCCGGCGGCTCGCAATATGGCTCATACGGCGTGTCGCGCTTCGCCAATATGGACAGCTATGGCTCGAGCTATTCGACGCCGGGCTGGAAGCGCGCGCAAGCCGCGCGCGAGAGCGGCGGAAGCAAGCCTGCGTCACGCCGCGCGCCGCCGATGATAGAAGGCGAGGTGCTGGCGAAATCCTCCACGAGCGCGCGCTTCACGATCGGCGTGCGCGTGTTTCACCAGAAGTTCGGGCCGGGCACGGTGGTCAATGTCGAAGGCGCCAAGCTGCAGGTCGATTTCGACAAGGCCGGACGCAAGATGGTGCTGGAGAGCTTTGTCCAGCGCGGATAATCACGCAGGCTCGGCGCGCCGTCCATGTGGCGGCGGGCGTTTACAATTCGTAACCGAGCCGTATATGATTGCCGCATTGTGTCAACAGAAAGCGGATTGATCATGATGTGTGTCGAGCCGCCGCTCGTGAAGAGCGCCTGACCTTCGGACGCGAAGCCGCATCGACGTCTCATTCGTCGAAATATTCGGCCGCGCCATTTCGAGCTGCAATCATCATCGCAACCGGCGCGGCCTTCGCATCGGAGCGTGTAATCTTGTCTTCGTCTCATTTCAGCAGTCGAGGTTTCTCATGGCGTCGTTTCCAGATATGGATAATGCTGTCGCACACGTTTCCCTGCGCCACGCGCGCGGCTGGGGGGTGGTGAACACGCACCCGCACCGGGAACGTCTCGCCATCGAAAATCTGATGCGTCAGCAATTCCACGTCTATTGCCCCTTCATGCTCGAGCGCGTCCGCCATGCGCGTCGCACGCGAGAGGTCTCGCGGCCGTTGTTTCCCGGCTATGTTTTCGTGGAGCTCGCGTCCGACACGCGCTGGACGCCGATCTGCTCGACCTTCGGCGTGAGAACGCTGGTGCGCTCCGGCGAGAACCCGAGCATGCTCCCGAGCGATTTCGTCGAGGATTTGAAAATAAGAGAAGTCGACGGCGTGATCGTCGCGCCGTCGCGCCGCTTCGAGATCGGCCAGAAAGTGCGCATCGCCGGCGGCGCCTTTCAAGACTTCGTCGCCACGGTCATCGACATGGACGAGCGCGATCGCATCATCGTGCTGATGGAATTGCTCAGCCGTCCGGTGAAGGTCAAATTGACCTCGGAACAAGTCGCCGCCTGCTAGAGATCGGAAGCGAGCGCCGCGAGATTCTACAGCGGCGCGGCGCGGCAAGCGGGCACGCCCATGGCGATGAGCGCTTCGCCGGACAGCATTTTGGCCTTGTCGAAATCCGTGCTGTCCAGCGCGCCCGATCGCATGACCCACTCGCGCACGCGCGGGGGGTAGAAGGCGAGCATCTCGAGCGAGCCGAGACTGTCGGGGCGCGGATCATCGGGCAGATGCGCGGCGTGGAACCAGAATTGCGCGCCGGGCTCCACGCAGACATTGCGCAGGCCGAGAAAGATCGTGCAGGCGGAAGCGCAAACGCCGCGAATGGCTTTCGGCGCGCCGCGCGCGTCGAGCCGGCGCGCCTCATCGATATAGGCGCGCAGATTGCCGCCGGCGTCACGCGGCGTCGCCAGCGGCGCGCCCTGACATCCGGCGAGCATGAGAGCGAGCGCCACAGATCCGCGCCGCGCGCTCATAGCTCGTGGACGAGCTCCGTTCGCCGCGACGCATGCTCGTCGCGGCGCGCGGCGCGGCTCGACTTTTTGCAGATGACGGCGCAGCACATCGCGAAGACGGCGGCGAGCGCCGAGGTTCGCATTGGATAGTCGATCGTCGAATGCGCGAATAGCAGCCCGACGACGATGAGAGCGGCGAAACGCTCTTTTCTCAGCGTCGCATCACTCTCGCGGAAATTGCGCAAAGCGGCGATCAGCGTCGCGGCAAGCCAGCAGAGGACGAGCAGAATGCCGACGAGCCCGAGCTCCATCGCCAATTCGAGAATGTCATTGTGCGCGTGATTGACGATCGCCGGGACGATCATGCTCGTCGGCTCGAACAGCGGATAGACGCGATCGAATGTGCCGAGGCCGGAGCCGAGCGGGAAGAACGCCTGCATCGTCTCGAAGGAGATGCGAAACACCTTCCAGCGCGCATCGGCGGCGATATCCGCGCCCATGAAGCGATCGATGATTTGCGTGAGCCCGAAATAGGGCGCCAGCAGGCCGGTGACGATGAGCGCCGGCGCGATGACGAAATAGATCGCCGCCTTGCCGGCTCTCGCGCCGCCGAGCCGGTCGCCGAGAATGAGCGCATAGGTGAGCGCGGCCGAGACGAGGCCGAATAGCAGAGCCGAGCGCGAGCCCGTCATCATGAGGCCGAGCGTGAAAAGCATGAGCAGCGCGAACACCGCCAGCACGCCATAGGCGGAACGCCGCGACAAATATCGCTCCAGCGCATAGGCGGCGAGCGGCGTCAGCGAATAGAGAAAGGCCGCCGTGTGATTTCTGTTGACGAAAAGGCCGACGTCGACGCCGCTGTGGAATCGAAGCGCGCTTTTTTGGCCCTGCACGATCTGCATCACCTCGAGCAGGACGGTCGCGACGCCGATGCATGTGGCGAGCAGCATCAGGCGCCGCCGCTCATCGGCGTGGCAGGACAAGACGCCGAGAAAAATGGCGATCGGCGCGGTCAGAGCGAGAAGGCTGATCGACGTCGCCCATGGCGCGACGGAAAGGCCGAGCCATGGCGGAGAAAGCTCGGCGATGCGATAGGTGTCGGCGACGGCGTCACGCCCCGGCAGCATGTTCCAAACCGAGGGCGCGAGCGGAACGAGCTGCAGCAGCGGAACGGCGACGATGACGCCGAGCAGGGCCGCGATCCAACCGCGGCCCGCGAGGCTCCTGCCTATGTCCGGCAAGACCAGCGCCAGCAGCGGAAGCGCCGCGAGCTGCACCACGACATCCGAGACGCCGCCCTTTTGCGTCGCGCCGCCGAAGATCAGCGACGCCGCTATGGCGGCGCCGCAGAGCATCTCGGTCTTGCGCATGAGCGACCCGCGCTCGCGTCAATTGCTCAAGGCTTGCAGCAGCAGAAGCGCGGCGTTGCGCTGCTGCTCGTCGTTGTTGTTGCCCGTGTTGGAGACGCCGACTCCGACGCCCACGCCCACGATGATCGCGGCGAAGCCGCCGGCGACATAAGGCCCCGGATCGAAAGATCTCTCCTGGCCGACGGTCTCGGGATTGGACGAGACGCGCTTCGCGCAAATCGCGCCGTCGTTTTCGGCGATCGTCACCATCGCGCCCGCGTCGGCGCGCACCGCCAGCTTATCGCCGAGCATTATGCTCGCGGAGCCTTCGCGCACGAGAATGCGATCGCCGGGCGACAATGACGCAGCGTCGCGCAGCTCCGTGAACGAGCCGCCGCGCGACAGAAGCACGCCGCCCTTCACATTCGTCAGGCGCGCTTCGCCGACGGCGCAGACGTTGCGGCGCTGATTCGGCTGTGAGCCGACGGCCGCGCTCTCGGCGTAAGCCATTTGCGCGCAGCAGCCGAAAATGGCGATCGTCGCTAAAATTCTCTTCATTGAAACCCCCGATAAGCCAAATCGCCCGAGCGGAGCGTGATTCGACGCTAGCATTCGCGCTATCGCCGGTCTATTTGCGGTCATGCACGATGGCGCCTGCCGAATTGCTCGATCTAGACGCGCTCGCGAGACTTTCGACTGCGAGATTCACGTAGTCGGCGCTGCCGCCGACATCGGCGTCGGAGGCGATTCGCACCGGAATCTCGAGCTTGAGCCATTGCGCATCGCAGCCTTCGCTCGGCACGGTGAACTCGACGCGAAACGCGCGCAGCGGAGTGGTCTTCTTCAATAGCCGCGTCGTCGCCAGCGTCTGCGACGTATTCGCCGCGCAATAGATTCGCCAGCGCAGCCCCAGCTCATTGTCGAGATCGTCGGTTCTGGCGGCGCCGGAGAAGGCGTATCTTCCGGGCGCGAGCATGAGCATATGCGCCACATTGGAGAAAGCGACGCGCGCGCCGTAGAATTCGACGCTCAGCGTCTTGCGCCCCTCCTCCTCCGCCACCGCGATCGTCGCGCCGCTCGTCGGCGCGAATGTCCAATCGAAGGGGAGATTGGAGACCGGATATTGAAAGCGCTCATTGTAGAGCAGCCCGAGCTGGGCGAGCCGCTCCTGCGGCAGATGCGCGAGCCAGGCCGCATAGGCTTCGTCATAGAGACCGTCGCGCAGCAGCCGTGCGAGAAGCACGCTCATCTCCGCATCGGAAGGGCGCGCTTTTGACGTCTGCAGCCGGCCGAAGAGACGAAGCATCACATTCGGATCTTTGATGAGGGGCGCCAGCTCGGCGACAATGACGGCGCGCCAGGGCGGAGCCGCCGCCAGCTGCCGAAAGAAACGGTCCTCCACCGCCGCACCGGAGCTCAGCATCGCCTGCAAGGACGGCGCGAGCTGTTGCGCCAGCGACGGACGCGCACGCAGCAACGTGTCCAGCTCGTCCAGCGCCTCGAGCAGCCGTCCATTGGCGAGCGCGCTGTCATAGAGCCAGGCGTGCGCGACGAGATCGATCGGCAGATGCGCGGCGGCGAGGCGCAGAATTCGCTCGGCGCGCTCCGCATCGCCGAGCTGCGCCACCGCTTTGCCATAGAGCGACAAGGCGCCGGGCGCGAGTGGATCGACGGCCAGCAGCCGCGCCGCGATCGACCGCGCCCTCTCGGCGCGCCGATCATCGTTCGGCGCCAGCTCGCGCTGAGCGAGCTGGATGAGCGTTGTCGGATCGGCCGCATCGAAGACGAGCGCCGCGCGCGGATCATGCGGCGCCAGCAGGGCGGAGAGCCCATGGCAGACGATGCGCCAGGCGAGAAAGGCGATCACGAGATAGGCGAGGACGTGTCGAGGCTCCAGCCGGCCGAGGCCGCGGGCGACGCTCTCCGCGCCGAAAATGATCGATCGCTTCATCGAAGGCGGCGCTCTCGCTGCGCCCGCGGCGCATCGCGGGCGTCGCCGACATAGCGCGCAGAAGGCCGAGCGATCTATCCGGTCTTGTCCGTAGTGGCGGGACTCAGCGCTTCGTCGCGAGCCCGGCCGTGGCCTTGGGCGCCTGCGCCGCGGCGTGGCCGCGCTCCAGCGGAACGAGCCTGTAGCCCTCCTGCTGCGTGAGCCAAGAGAGATAGGCGACGCCCTTGCTCTCGACGAGCAGCGGGTGGTCCGACGCTTCCGCCGTTTGCGCCAGCGCGCGCGGCGCGTCGAAGCTCTTGCCGCCGTCGCGCGAGCTCTGCGCGAGGATCGTCGTCAGCGTTCCGTCGAACTCCTTCCAGGCGCGGTAGAGCTTGCCGCCGCTGACGAGCAGTTGCGGACGCTGCGGCGCGCGCTCGGCGTCGCCGATGCGCTCGGGCTCGGAGAAGCTCTTTCCGCCATCCTCGCTGCGCGCATAGAACAGGCCCTGACGCGTCTTGCCGCGCGTGAACCATGCGATGTGCCAGCGCCCGGCGGCGTCGATCGCCATCGCCGGCCCTTGATGCGGGCAGGTGGTCGCCCAATCGTCGAGGCTGACGCGCGAGCCGGTGAGCGTCTTGCCGTCGGCGGAGAGCTTGGCGGCGATATGGTCGCGGCGATTATTCTCGAACACATGCCGCCACATGAAGACGGGCTGGCCGTCGCGATCGAGCGCGGCGCCGATGCGGCAGCATTCGCAGCTGTGATCGAGCAGAATGCTCTTGCCGGAAAAGCTCTTGCCGCCATCGTCGGACCAGGCGACCGCTATGCCGCTGCCCTCGAAGCTCTCGCCGGCGGCCTTCGCTTTGGCGGCGTCGCGCTTGTCGAGCCAAGCGGCGTAGAGGCGCCCTTTGGGGCCGACGATGAAGGTCTCGAAGCGCTGGCCCTTGTCGTCGACGAGCGGCTGCGGCGGCGCGAAGCTCTTGCCCTCGTCGGTCGAGCGCGTGACGAAGACCGTGCCCTCATAGCTCTTCTCGGGCCGCGTGGTGAAGCTCGCCACCAGAGTCCCATCGGCGAGAGCGACGATCTTGGGCCGCGCCTCGCCATTGTCGTCCAGCGTTCCGGCCGGCGCCGCGATGACGAAGGGCGGCGCGAAGCTCTTGCCATTGTCGCTGGAAACCGCGCCATAGACCTTGCCGGCGACAGAATAGGTCAGCCACAGCCGCCCATCGGCGCCGAAGGAGGGCGTCGCGCTGACCGCGCATTTGGGCAGCGGATCGGCGCAGGCCGGCGGCGCGGCATGGGCCATATGGCCCATTTTCTCGCCGCGGCCGGCTTTTTCCTCTGCGGCTCCCTTCTCCTGCGCGAGAGCGCTCGAAGCGGCGACCAAGGCGAGGGCGAGCGCGGCGGGTTTCATGGCGGTGTCTTTCTCAGCGGAAGTGGAATGTCTCTCGACGGACGGAAAGCCCGCCATCCCCGCGTCAGTGAAAGTTGAATCTCTGCGAGCCCTCGAAGGAGCCGCCGGGCGGCGGCGGGGCGATCAGGCCGGAGAGAATCTTGCGGACGATCTCCGCATGTTTCGGGCTGCTCGACTGGGCGATCGTCACCTGATCCACCTTACCGGCGGCGTCGATGTGGAAACTCGCCGTCGCCGAGCCGGGACCGGCGGGACTCGCCGTCGGCGTGCGCTTGGCGATCTCGCTATAGAGCAGGCCGAGGAACTTGCTCTGGGAGAGGCCGGAGGGAGCCGACGCCGCCGGGGCGGTGGCTGCAGGCGCCGCCAGTGCGCCGGGCTTATCCGTCTCCGTCGCCAGAGCGCCGGCGGCGGGAAGAGCGAGGAGAAGAACGAGCGTCGCGCGTTTCATCATGGGTCCGCATTTGGTTTTGCGCGGCGGCGACAGGGCCGCCGCGCGGGGTCCGCATCAGTGGAAGTTGAATTCCTGCACCGCGGAGAAGGAGCCGCCGGGCGGCGACACGGTGTGAACCGCGGCGAGGATTTGATTGACGACGGGCTCGAGCGCCGGATTGGAGGCGCTCTGCACCTTGTGCGACACGATGCGGCCGCCGGCGCCGACCGTGAAGGCGACATGGATCGAGCCGGTCTGCGCGTCGGAGGCCTTCGGCGTGTGGCGCTTGATCTCGGCGGCGAGCAGCTTGACATAGGCCTGCTTGGAGAGGGCGGGCTTCGCCTTCTCGGCCTGCTTCTTGTCCTTGCTCTTGTCCGCGTCCTTGCTCTTTTCCTTGTCGGCGGCCTTTTGCGGCTTGGCCTTGTGCTCGGCTTCCGTGGCCTTGTGCTCGGCCACTGCGGGAGCAGGAGCCGCGGCGGGAGCAGGCGCGGCGGCGGATTCGGCCGCAGCAGGAGCCGCCGCTTCGCCCTCGACCGCGAGGGCGGAGCCGGAGACGAGCCCGGCGATCATCAATATCGCTATTCTTTTCATTGAACGTCCCTCGATCTTTTTTTGCGCTCAGTTGAAGTGAAAACTCTGGGAGGCGACAAAGGCCCCGTTGGGCGGCGGCGGCGCGCGGAGCGATTCGATGATGCGCCGCGCCAGGGTCGCGTGAGCGGGCGATGAGCCCGAGGCGGCGATGATCGTAATGCCGCCGCTTTTCCCGACGAGGAATTTACAAAACGCACCGCCGCGGCCGATGGTCGCTCGATGCGGCGTGTGACGACGGATCGCCTGCGCCAGCAGCGATTTGTACATGCGATCCGCCGCCGAAGGCGACGCATTCGCCGCCGACTCCACGGGAGCGCGTGGCTTTGCGGCGGCGTCTGCTGCGGCGAGGACGGAGACGGAAATCAGACCGGCGATCGTCAGCGACGACAATCTCATTTCGCGTCTCTCGATCTTTTCGTCGCCTCAGTTGGCGTGGAAGTGGAAGCTCTGACTTGCGACGAACGATCCGCCGGGAGGCGGCGGCGCATGGACCGAGCCCAATATTCGCCGCGCGAGAGCGGCATGGGCGGGGGACGAGCCGGAGACCGAGATGCTGGTGATGCCGCCGCCGGAGGTCACATGGAAGGTGCATTGCGCCGTGCCTTCGCCGAGCCCTGCTGTGCCAGGCGTATGGCTGCGGATCGCCGCCGCGAGCAGCGCCTTATAGGCGCTCTGCGACATGCCATTGCTCTGTGACTGCCCTTCCGGCGCGCCCAACCGGCGCTGGGCGACGGCCTCGCGCTTCTTGTCGCGGTCGACGTCCTTCTTCTTCTCGACGATCTTCTTCTTTTTCTCGACGATCTCTTTCTGCTGCGGCAGCGACGGCGCATCGGGCGCCATCACTTGCGGCGGCGGAATGGCGAGATCGGGCTGCTCGATCTCCTCGGGCGGCGGCGGCTCTTCCTCCGCAGCGCTCACTTCCTGCGCTTCGAAGAAATCGCCCTGCGGAATGAGCTCCATGCTGACCGAGTCGAGGCTGGCGATGCTCGGGACCGCCAGTTTCAGCAGAAGCCAGCCGATCGCCGCATGGGCAACGATGACGCCTGCGAAGCTCGCCGGCCGCAGCCAGGCGGGCGTGACGGGCGGCGGGGCGCCCAGGGACGTCCCGTCATGCTCGAAAGAGGAGAGGATCGCATCCGTCATTTCGCCGCCCCTCCCGCGGGAACCGCCGCCGCAGGAACCGGGCTCGTTGCGGCGGGCTTCGCTCCAGCCGCCGTCGCGGCTGCGGCCGGCGTCGCCGCGCCCTTCGGCCGCGAGTCGGTGAGTATGGCGATGTGGGTGATGCCATTGGTCGCCAATTTGTCCATCACGGCGATCACCTCGCCGTAATTGGCCTCCTTGTCGCCACGAACATGAACGATGCGGCTCGTGTCGGAGCCCATCATCGCCTTGATGCCGTCGACGAGCGCCTCGGGGGAGACCTCATCGGCGCCGAGCGCCACCTTGCCGTCCTTGGAGACGGCGACGACGATCGGCTCCTTGGGATTGAGCGGCTGCGCCGCCTTGGACTGCGGGAGATTGACCTTCATGCCCTTGGCGAGCAGAGGCGCCGTCACCATGAAGATGATGAGCAGCACCAGCATGACGTCGACGAGCGGCGTCACATTTATCTCGGCGAGCGGCTGATAGAGGCTGTCGCCATTCTTGAAGCGCGTCGGAAGTCCGGCCATCACGCGGCCTCCCGCTTTCTGGCCGTGACAATGTGGCCGCTGGTGGCGTCGAGCGCCTTATCCTCGACATAATGGGCGACCTGCTGGCCGGCGCGCGCGAAAGCCGCGCCGATACGGTTATAGCCGACCGAGGCGGGGATGGCGGCCGCGAGGCCATAGGCGGTGGCGGCCAGCGCCTCGGCGATGCCCGGCGCGACCACCGCGAGGCTGGTGTCCTGCGATTGGGCGATGCCAGCGAAGCTGGTCATAATGCCCCACACCGTGCCGAACAGGCCGACGAAGGGCGCGACAGAGGAGATGACGGCGAGATTGGGCAGACCGCCTTCCGCCTTGGTCATCAGCTCGCGGCCGACGCGGCTCATGATCTCGGCGACGCGCTCGCGCTTCTCGCCGATGGACTCGCCGGGAAGATCGAAGGAGGCGGCGTGCTCGCCCGCGACCTCGATCGGCGCGAGCAGGCCGGCCGGCCCACCCGAGCGCGCAGCGCGCGCCGATTTGCCGATGCGCACGACGGCGACGACGCCCTCGACGATCAGCACCCAGGTCCAGACCGACGCCAGCAGCAGGACGGCCATGACCACCTTGCCCACCGGGCCGGCGTTCATGAACATGGTGACAGGAGAAATTGAGCCGTAATCCATAGGACGCACTCGCGCTTGGGGTTCCTCGATCTCGCGACGCCGCCGCGGATCAGCAGATTGTTGTTGCTTATGATTTTGTTCGTCCGACGGCGATGTCTCGCTCTCTCGAAAGGAGGGGGGCGCCGTCGAAGCCCTGCTTCGTCGATCCCGCGCCGCTCGCCGCGGAATCGGTCTGTCGTCAGATCAGAGCGACGAAATCGGCGGGCGGCGCGCGCGCGCCATTGACCGCCTGCGATAGGGCGAAAGACGGCTGCGCGGCGGCATAGGCTCGATAGACGGCGGGCCGCGCCGCGGTCTCACGGCGCAAGGCGCCAAAAATACGGCCAGGAAGAACCGCCGGACCAGAATGCGCGGCGAGGCAACAGGGGCAGTTCGCCCCTTTCTTGATCGGCCTGTCCGGCGTTCCGACATCCGCGTCGGCGAGCGCGTCATGACACATGGCGCGAGCGGCCTGATCGCCCGCGTGGACGGCGGCGCTCGAAAGACGATGCGGCGCGCCAGAAACGAGGAGGGCGAAAACGAGCGCGCAAACAGCGGCGATCGCGCAGATCGCGCGCATTTCTCTGCGCTGTCCCCCCGTGTGTGACATAAATGTCTCTTAACGGATTTTTTAACTTCTGACAATCTGCGGGGTCTTGGATTTATTTGGCGAAGCGCGCTAATTCGCAGCTGGTTTATCGATAGAGTTAACGCGCGCGATGGCGGCGGTCGCAAAGCTCCTCTTCCTTCTCGCCCTGCTGGGCCAGGCGCTGACAGCGCCTCTCGGCGGCATGCGCGCGCATGGCGAGTCGGCCCGCCTCTGCCTCGTCGCCCATGTCGAGGGGAACGACGCGGCCGAGGAGTTCGGCAAGCAGGCTCCCAAGAGCGACCAATCCCATCGGCATGGCGCCTGCGCCTTCTGCGAGCTCGGCGCCGGCGCGCCGCCGCTTCTGACCACTATGGCGTGGGTGGCGACGCAGCCTCCTCGCGCGCACGCCGCCGGCGCCTTCGTCGCATTTGCCGGAGCGCCCTTCTCGCGCGATGACGACAATGCGCCGACCCGCGCGCCGCCTCCCTTCTCCTGACGCGACAAAGCCGCGGCGCAAAAAGCGCCGCAATTCGACGCGCGCCCTCGAAGAGAGGGCGTCAGGGAAGGACATCACAAATGTATCGCCACCATCTGCTGCGCGGCGTTTCCGCCGGCGCTCTCTTCGTCGTCTGCTCCGCCGCCATTCTCCCGGCCCGCGCCCAGGAGTCGCTGCCGACGATCGATATCAGCGGCGAGGGACAGCCCGCGCAGTCACGCCGGCCGGCGCCGACCTCCGTGTGGTCGCCGACTCTGCCCGACGGCAAGCCGGCCTTCGTGCAGAAGTTCGCTCTGCCGAACACTGTCGCCAGCGTCACCCGCAAGCAGATCGACGAGACGATCAACGTCATCGACACGGAAGACGTGGTCAAATATCTGCCGAGCCTGTTCGTCCGCAAACGCAACAGTGGCGACACGCAGGCCGTGCTGCAGACGCGCACCTGGGGCGTCGCGTCCAGCGCCCGCTCGCTCGTCTATGCCGACGATCTGCTGCTCACCGCTCTCATCGGCAATGACAACAGCATCGGCGCCCCGCGCTGGGGCCTCGTCGCGCCGGAGGAGATCGAGCGCGTCGACATGCTCTATGGGCCGTTCTCGGCGCAATATCCGGGCAATTCGATGGGCGGCGTGCTGCAGATCACCACGCGCATGCCCGACAGACTGGAAGTCACCGCCAAGCAGACCGTCTCGCTGCAGGACTTCTCGCTCTATGGAACGAGCAAGCTGTTCCACACCGAGGTGACGAGCGCCACCGTCGGCGACAAGATCGGCGATTTCTCCTGGTTCCTCACCGGCAATTACGCTCACGGCACCACGCAGCCGCTGACTTATGTGACGTCCAGCAGCCTCTATGGCTGGCCGGGCGCCTTTTTCGGCAACACCAAATTCGGCGGGCCGGCCACCGTTCTCGGCTCCTCCGGCAATCTCGAGAACGATCAGGTCAACGCCAAGCTGAAATTGGCCTATGACTTCACGCCGACTCTGCGCGCGACCTACACGCTCGGCTTCTGGAGCAATGACGGAACCTCGATTCCGCAATCCTATGTCTCCGGCGGGCTGCAGGCCTTCGGCGCGGCGAGTGGAACGGGCAGCATCGGCTCCTCGGCGATGCAGAGCTTCGGCAGCGGCTATTACCGCGTGCAGGAGAAGATGCTCACCAATGCTCTGGCGGTGAAATCCAACACGGGCGGACCCTTCGATTTCGAAGTCTCCGCCTCGCATTTCACCTATCTGCAATCCGATCAGCGCTCGCCCTATACGGCGGCGCCGGTGGGCTATTCCTCGACCGGCAAGGATGTCCGTTACAACGGCACCTATTGGACGCTGCTCGACCTCAAGGGCATTCTGCGGCCGGACGGCGTGCTCGCCGGGCACGACATCAGCTTCGGCCTGCATGGGGATCAGTTCCATCTGAACAATCCCACCTGGCTCACAACCAATTGGACGAGCGGCATGGCCTCGTCCTATGGCGTCGCGGCCTCGATCGGCAATGGCACGACGCGCACTCAGGCTCTGTGGGCGCAGGACGCGTGGAGGATCTCGAAAGAGTTCAAATTCACCGTCGGCGGCCGCTGGGAGCATTGGGTCGCGTCGGACGGCTATAATCAGTCGCTCGGCTCCATCAACGCCAATGGCTTCGGGTCGACGGCGACGGCGGCGAGCATGCTGCCGATCTATCAGCCGACGCTCTATCACACGCGCTTCTCTCCCAAAGGCTCGCTGCAATGGACGCCGGACGAGGATTGGACGGTCACCGGCTCGATCGGCCTCGCCAATCGCTTCCCGACCGCCAAGGAGCTCTATAATCTGACGACGATCCCGGGCGCGACGGGAACGGTGGTCAATCCCAACCCCAATCTGCGGCCGGAAGTGGCGCTCAGCAAGGAGCTCGCGGTCGAGCGCAAGATCGGCGCGGACGGCTCGGTGCGCGTGTCGCTGTTCGACGAGGAAGTGCGCGACGCGATCATCTCGCAGAGCACTTTCGTCACCGGGCAGAATTTCACGGCCTCGCAGACTACCAATGTCGATCGCGTCCGCAACAGCGGCGTCGAGCTCGCGGCGCGCAAGGACAATGTCGTCATCAAGGGACTCGAGCTCGTCGGCAGCGTGACCTATCTCAACGCTCGCGTCATCTCCGACAGCAAATGGGCGCCTTCGGGCGGCACGAACTACGACAATTGGGCGCTCTCGGTCGCCGGCAAGCGTGTGCCCAATGTGCCGGATTGGCGCGCCACCATGGAGGCGACCTATCGGCCCGACGATCATTGGGCCTTCACCGTCGCCGCCCGCTATCAGGGCCAGATGTGGACGACGCTCGCCAATAACGACATCGCTCATGGCGTCTATCAGAGCTTCGACCGCTTCTTCGTCGTCGACACGAAGATCCACTACAAGTGGAACAAGCACATCAGCTTCGACTTCGGCATCGACAACATCGGCAATTACAAATACTTCCTGTTCCATCCCTTCCCGCAGCGCACCTACACGATGTCGGCCAAATATGAGTTCGGGCGCGACAAGGGCGAGCGCGGAATATTCTTCGAGGGAGACGAGCCGCCGCTGTTCGACGTGTCGTTTGTGAGATGATCGGACGAGGCGATCCGGGTTCTTCTCGGATCGCCTCGCGACGCAGCGAGCCCTCGGGCTCGCTTTTTTATTCGACGACGCGGCTCGGCGTGCGCATCGTCACCAGCTCTTCGGCGAGCGTCGGATGCAGCGCCATTGTCGCGTCGAAATCGGCCTTGCGCGCGCCGAGCCGCAGCGCGATGGCGAGCAGCTGCGCCATCTCACCCGCCTCCGGTCCCAGTATATGCACGCCGACGACGAGATCGCTGGCGGCGTCGACCAAAATCTTCATGAAGACTTTTTCCGCGCGCTTCGACAGCGTCGCGCGCATCGGCCGAAAGCTCGTCTCGAAGACATTCAGCCGACCGTATTTCGCATGCGCCTCGGCCTCGCCGAGGCCGACGGTTCCGATCTCCGGCGTGGTGAACACGGCCGTCGGCACCAGATCGTGACTGACGCGGACATCCTTGCCGCCGAACACAGTGTCCGCGAAAGCATGGCCCTCGCGAATGGCGACGGGCGTCAGATTAATGCGATCCGTCACATCGCCGACGGCGTAAATGGACGCAATATTGGTGCGCGAATAATCATCGACGATGATCGCGCCGCTCTCCTTCATCGCGACGCCCACCGCCTCGAGCCCCAAGCCCTGCGTCAGCGGCGCGCGGCCGGTCGCCAGCAGAGCGGCGTCTATGTCGAGACGCGCGCCATTCTGCAGCGTCGCGACGAGTCCCCCGACCGTCTTCTCGAGCTTGGTGGGCAGAGCGCCGCGGTGAATCTCTATGCCCGCATTGACGAGCCCCTCGTCGAGCAGACGTCGCAAATTCTCGTCGAAGCCGCGCAAGGGCAGATCGGCGCGCAGCGACAAATGGACCTTGGAGCCGAGCCGCGCGAAAACGCTGGCGAATTCCACGGCGATATAGCCGCCGCCGACGACGAGCAGGCTCTTCGGCAGTTCCGGCAGATCGAAAATCTCATTGGATGAGATAGCCAGCTCAAGGCCCGGAATGTCCGGCCGCAGCGTCGGCGCGCCGCCGGTGGCGACCAGAATATAACGCGTCGAGACGCGCTTGCCGCCGGCGAATGACACTTCATTCGGCCCGGCGATCACCCCGCGCTCGCGAATGACCTCCACGCCGGCCTTCTCGAGATTTTGCGCATAGAGGCCGGAAAGGCGGGTGATCTCCGCCTCCTTGGCGGCGACCAGCGCCTTCCAGTCGAACGCCACTTCGCCGACGCGCCAGCCGAAGCCGGCGGCGTCCTCGAAATCATCGTGGAAGCGGCTCGCCATCACATAGAGCTTTTTCGGCACGCAGCCGCGGATCACGCAGGTTCCGCCGATGCGGAACTCCTCGCATATCGCGACTTTCGCGCCATAGCCGGCGGCGATGCGCGCCGCGCGAACGCCGCCCGAGCCTGCGCCGATGACGACGAGATCATAATCATGCTCTGCCATTTCGAACCCCGGAATCTGCGACCCGAGGGCGAACGGCCCGCACGGGTCCCGCCAGAGCTCGCCCGCTCCAGATTTCTCCGTTCATGGGGCGGCTAGAGCTCGTGGCCCTTCTTGCGCATCTCTTCGCGCACGCGCGTCATCATGTCGACGGAAATCTTCTGCGACCACGCCTGCATGGCGACGAACATGTCGCTCATCAGCACCGGCTGCATGCCGACATATTTGCGACCCGAGGCGCTTTTGAAGAAAGCGGCGACATCCTCGAGCTCCTTGGGCGAGAAACGCTGCGTGTAGAGCTGCGCGGCGCTGTCGACCATCTCCTCGACCTTTTTGTCGAATTCTGGCCGCACGGCGGCGAGCACGAGATTGAGGTCCGGCACCATTTCGGGCCGCGTGCGCGTCACCGAAAGGGCGATCTGCTCGAGATATTGCGGAATGATGAGCCGGAAAGACGAGGCGACGCCAGATTCGACGAGAACCGCTCGCGCCAGCGCCAGCTGCGCCGGCGTGGCCGCGACCGTGGGAGCCGAGGCGATGGGCGGCGAGACGGCCGCCGCAGGGGCGGCGCCCGGCCGCTGCTCGGCGGCGATGGCGGCGGTCGCCAGAATGAGCGCGGCGAAACCGATCGTCAGACGAAAAATCACTCGGGACATCTCCTCGTGAAACCAATTCGGCGGCGTGCGTCGCTCGGTTACGCCGCGCCCAGCCGGCCCAGCGTCGAGACGCCGTCGCGGCCGGCGACGACCACCGCCGTGGCGAGGCCGATGAACAAACCGTGCTCGACGACGCCGGGAATGGCGGAGAGGCGATCGGCCAGCGCGTCGGGATCGGAAATCGCGCTGAATGCGCAATCGAGGATCAAATGGCCGCCGTCGGTGACGAAAACATGGCCGTCAGGCTTCAGCCGCGGGCCGACGGTCCCGATTAGGCCGAGATCGCGCGCTGCGCGCTCGACATGCAGCCGCGTCGCCTTCGCGCCGAAAGGATCGATCTCGACCGGCAGCGGAAAGGCGCCCAGAGTCTCGACCCGCTTCGATTCGTCGGTGATGACGATGAAGCGTTTCGACGCTGCAGCGACGATTTTTTCGCGCAGCAGCGCGCCGCCGCCGCCCTTGATGAGGCGCATTTTCGCGTCGAACTCATCGGCGCCGTCGACGGTGAGGTCCAGCTCCGGCGCCTCCTCCAGCGTCGCCAGCGGCACGCCCAGCGCGGCGGCCTGCGCGCGCGTGCGCTCTGACGTGGGAACGCAGAGCACGTCGAGCCCCGCTTTCACCTTTGCGCCGAGCAGATCGACGAAATGCGCCGCTGTGGAGCCCGTGCCGAGCCCGAGCCGCATTCCTGGCGCGACGGCCTCGAGGGCCACGGCGGCCGCCTGTCGTTTCAGCTCATCGGCGGAAGGGGCGGGCATGGGCGGCGTCCTCTGTCGGTCGATAGGGAGAAAAGGCCGGATAGTCGTTTCGTCGGCCGAAAGCAACGGCGGGGCGGCCGGCTATTCCTCAAAGGCGGAGGGTGAGGCGCCTCACCCGCCGATCTCCTCCCGCTTGATCTCCAGCTCTAGCCAGCTTTCCTCGGCGGCGGCGAGTTCTTCCTCCACTTTCGCGAGGAGCTTGCCGGCTTCGGCGAATTTCGCCGGATCGCGCGCATAGAGGCCGGGATCGTCGAGAAACTTCTGCAGCTTCTCCCTCTTGCCGCGCAATTCCTCCATTTTCGCCGGCAGCGTCGTCAGCGCATGCTGCTCGGCGAAGGAGAGGCGCGGCTTGGCGGCGGCCTTCGGCCTCGGCGCGCCGGCTGCTTTCGGCTTCTCCTCGCGCGGGGCCGCGGCGGCGCTTCTGGCCTGAACGCCCTCGCCGCGCTGCGTCACCATGTCGGAATAGCCGCCGGCATATTCGAGCCAGCGGCCATTGCCCTCCGACATCAGCACCGAAGTGGCGACGCGATCGAGAAAATCGCGATCATGGCTGACGACGATCAGCGTGCCCGGATAATCGGCGAGCATCTCCTCCAAGAGATCGAGCGTCTCGAGATCGAGATCATTGGTCGGCTCGTCCAGCACCAGAAGATTGGAAGGCTGCGCCAGCGCGCGGGCGAGCAGCAGCCGCCCGCGCTCGCCGCCCGAGAGACGGCCGATCGGCGTCCGCGCCTGCTCCGGGCCGAACAAGAAGTCCCTCATATAGCCGATGATATGCTTGCGCTGGCCGTTGATCTCGACGAAATCCGAGCCGCCGCCGGTCAGCGCATCCTTCAATGTCGTCTGCGGATCGAGGCTGGCGCGGCTCTGGTCCAGCGTCGCCATCTCGACCGAAGCGCCGATCCGCACATGGCCGCCGTCGGGCGCCAGCGTCCCCGTCACCAGCTTGACCAGCGTGGTCTTGCCGGCGCCATTGGCGCCCACTATTCCGAGCCGATCGCCGCGCATCACCCGCGTCGAGAAATTGTCGACGATCACGCGCTCGCCGAAAGACTTGGAAATTCCGCGCGCTTCGACGACCAGCGCGCCGGAGGCCTGCGCCTCGGCGACATCGAGCTTGATATCGCCCACCGGCCCGACGTGCCGGCGCCGCGTCGCGCGCATCTCGTGGAGGTCCGACAACCGCTTCTGATTGCGCTTGCGCCGGCCGGTCACGCCATAGCGCACCCAATGCTCCTCGGCGACGATCTTGCGGTCGATCTTGTGCTGCTGCTTTTCCTCTTCCTCGAACTCGCGGTCGCGCCAGGCCTCGAAATCCTTGAAGCCGCGCGACAAATACCGCGTCCGCCCGCGGTCGAGCCAGACCGTGGAGCGCGTCAGATCCTGCAGGAAGCGGCGATCATGGCTGATGACGACGATCGCCGAGCGCAGCCCGGCGAGCCGCTCCTCGAGCCAGAGAATCGCCGGCAGATCGAGATGGTTGGTCGGCTCGTCCAGCAGCAGCACGTCCGGCTCCGGAGCGAGCGCGCGGGCGAGCGCCGCCCGCCTCCCCTCGCCGCCCGAGATGCTGCGCGGATTTTCCTCGCCGGTGAGGCCGAGCTCGAGCAGCAGCGCCTTGGCGATATAGGGATCGTCGGTCGGGCCGAGGCCGGCGACCACATAATCGAGCGTCGATTCGAATTTCGAGAGATCGGGCTCCTGCGGCAGATAGCGCAGGCTCGCGCCCGGCTGCAGGAAGCGGGCGCCGGAATCCGCCTCCACCTCGCCGGCGGCGATGCGCAGCAGGGTCGATTTGCCCGAGCCATTGCGGCCGACGAGACATAGCCGCTCGCCGGGCGAGACGGAAAGATCGGCCGATTCGAAAAGCGGCTTGCCGCCGAGCGTCAGCCCGACATTCTGGAGCGTCAAAAGGGGTGGCGGGGCCATGGGGTCCGATATGTCCGCGCCGGCGGGACGAGGCCGGCTCCGCGTCTTTTATCGCACTCGCCCCATAACGCCAGCCCGGCTCAATGGCTCTCCGCCAATGTCGATGCCGCGCGCAGGAAGCGCGAGGGGTCGACCGGCTCGCCATCCACCCGCACCTCGTAGTGCAGATGCGGCCCGGTGGAGCGGCCCGTCGAGCCCAGCCGCCCGACCGTCTCGCCCGGAGCGACCTCCTGGCCGACGGAAACGGTGATGGCCGAGAGATGCGCATAGCGCGTGGCGAGGCCGGAGCCATGGTCGATCTCGACCATCTGCCCATAGCCGCCGCTCGGCCCGGCGTTGACGACGACGCCGCCCGCCGTGGCGCGCACGGGCGAGCCGTAATCATCGCGCAGATCGACGCCCGTATGCAGCGCCGCCCGTCCGAAGAAAGGATCGGTGCGATAGCCGAAGTTGGAGGTGGTTTCCGGCACTCCGGCGAGCGGCTTGCGCAGCGGCACGCTGGGCAGCGCGCTGCGCAGCCCCTCGAGCGTGGTGGCGGCCGTCTCGGCGGCGCCGAGCTCGCGCTCGAAGAGATCGCTGCGCTCGGCCGGCACGAAAGGACCGCCGGCAAAGGTCTCGGCCTGCGCCTTGGAGGCGCGGCCCTTGGGAAGAAAGCGCTCGATCGGCAGGCCGGCGACATCGAAAGCGCGCCGTAGCCGCGCCGTAGCCGCCCGAATCGGCTCGACCAGCCGACCGAGCCGTTGGGTCTGCTCGCGCTCGGCCTGATTGAGCGAGGCCTCCAAATGCTCGAGGCGCGACTGCATCGGCAGGTCGGCTTCCGCCGCGAGCCGGGGTGATTCGCTCGGGGGCGAAAGCTGGGCGGAGGCGCCGCTGCGCTCGGCCGCCGGCTTGGCCGGCGCGTCCTCCTCGCGTCGCAGCCGCAGCTCGAGACCCTCCGGCTGCGGCTTGTCGAAACCGGCGAAAGGCTCCGGCCGCTCCTCGGGCGCGGGCGCATAGGCGCTGGCGCCGGAGGGCAGTCCCACAGCCGGCGCGGCGACAGGAGGCGCGCGCCTTTGCGCGGTCACAGGAGGAGACGCGACGTCCTTGGAGGCGACGCCTTCGACGAGCCGCGCCACCAGCGCCGCCCGCGTCTCCAGCTTGGCCTGGCGGGCGACCAGCGTCTGCACCTTGCTCTCGACATCGCCCTGAGCGAGGAACTGCCGGCTCGTCGCCTGATCGAGCCGCAGCCGCATGGCGGCCAGGCGATCCTCATAGACGTAGCGCATCTGCGTCTGGCGATCGACCAGCTCGGCGAGCATGTCGTCGCGAAAAGCGAGATAAGCGGCCGCGCAAGGGGCGAGCAGCCCCGCCCCGAGCAGAACGAGACCCGCCACGACGAGCGTCGGGGTCGACAGCTCCAGCCGCCGCCGCCGCGCGGCGAGCGAGAATTCGACGACGAAGGGAAGCCGCTTTTGTCGCGGTCTGTGATCGTTGGCTTTCGGCATGCGCATGTTCCAGAGGGCCGCCCCGGCGCGCGAGCCGCGAGCGCGCGAAAGGGAGGCCGGCGGCCTGTTACACCTCATTAAGGTTAACGATCGGCAAATCTGCGCCGTCTGCCGATCGTTAACCTTCGCGCCTCGAGCGAGGCTGGGCGAAAGGATCGCGTTTCGAGCCTTGATCGCCGAGGCGAACGCGTGCTATTGGGCGCTTCGCCGCGAGCGGGGCAAGTCCCCGCTTTCGCCTCCGGAGAGGTGGCTGAGTGGTTGAAAGCACCGCACTCGAAATGCGGCATACGGGCAACCGTATCGGGGGTTCAAATCCCTCCCTCTCCGCCAATCTCTGGCTTTAAATGCGCGTTAACAGAGAATTGCTCAGAACTCGGGGCTTTGCCACCGTCCGCTTCTCTACAGCGGCGCCATAGAATGGCGCCCAGAATGATGGCGTCGAGGTCGGGTGCGGGCACGTATCGGAGCGGTGATAAGGGCGCGGAGCAGGCTGCCGGCGGGGGGGCGGCGGCAAGCGGTTGAAACCGGCTCGCTTTCGCCGAAACCGCAAAGAATCTTTGATGTATATCTCAACTGTATCGCGCGCGCCCATAAGTTTTTGAAGTCGTTGAATGCGCACGAGAGAATCTCTGCGTTCAATCCTCTCTTGCGGCGCCATTTCGACGCTCGGCCATGCCGAAGAGCGTCGATCCACATGCGCAATCCCTAGCGAAGCGCCGCTTGCGCGAGATAGGCCTTCCAGCTCGCTGGGGTGACGACCTCTTCATAACGGCGCGCCTGGCCGGGATCCATGAATTCGATCATAAAGCAGCCGTCGACCCAGACTTCGACGAGCTGAAACAACCCATTGCCGCGGTCGCAACGACGCGCCGGCCAGCCTGCCGCCTGCGCGATGGCGAGGACCTCCTCGGCCGATTTCGCCACCGCAATCGCCAAATGCACCTCGGAAAGCCGGCTCGAGACAGAGGACGGACGCCAGTTTCCCTGCTCGTCGTCAAAGTGGAGCGTGCGGCCGCGCGGCACGATCTCGAGCTCGATCGCGCCGTCTTTCGACCACGCCATGAAGGCGTCGGCGCCGGCGGGCGGAAAGGGCAGAGCCTCGCCGCCCATGATGTCGGCGAGGACCTCGGCGGCGGTCTTGGGATCATCGGCCGGAATGCTGGCGTGAACGAGCTTCATGTCTCACTCCTCTCTTCTTCGATTGGAAACGGCGCATCGTCGGACGGACCGCGTCGACCGAGCAGCACGGCCAGCGCCTCGCCGGCCGCGCGTCCGGCCTCGACGCCGTCGAGCCCCCAAAAATCCCTGAGCGCCGCCCAGGCATAGGCGCTGTCGATCAGCTGCGCCACGGCGGCGCGGCGGCGCATCGCCTGCGGCTCCATCCCGGGAAGAGCGTCGGCGACGCAGGCGAGCATCGCTTCCTGCCGCTCCGCGTTGGAGCGCAGGCGGACCTCGAGGCCCGCCTCGGAAAAGGCGGAAGCGCGCACCAGCTGCGCGTTTTCGTCGAAGCGTGGAAACAAGCGGCCGGGCGTCGCGACCAGATCGTCCGCGGTTCGCGGAAAGCCCTTCGACAACACCCGCTGCTGCAGCCGCGGCCACACCGCCTCGATCAGATCATCGCGCGTCTTGAAGTGGCGGTAGACGGTGCGGTGGGTCACCCCGGCGCCTGCGGCGACGGCGGCGATGGTCACCGGCTCCGCGCCAGTCTTCGCCATCAGCTCGATCGCCGCGTCGAGAATGCGCTCTCGCGTCATCGCCTTATAGGCGCCGCGAACGGGAGTCATAGCTTGTGCTGTCATGTCATACTGTGTGACACATCAGTCGCCGCCAGTCAATCCCGGCGCGCGACGCCGGCGGCGCCCGTCTCTCGACAGCGCGCCTACTCGCCTTCCGACGGAGTTCGGAGGCCCAAGATGACCCGGGAAGAATTCGAAGCTCCGCTCGGGGCCGCGACGCCACCGGCCCTCGACCCCGCGCCTACCCCAAGAATCCCGTGCACAAATCATGGGAGGCGCTGGCCGCCGAGAGCTGGAGCAGCTTTACAGGCGTGCTATACAAGCCCCTAGGACGGCGTGCGTAAGTATTTTATATTATTTGCATAGCGCAATGCGCGATATCGCGTCTATCGTGAAAGAAGGGTTCGCATTTCCCGCTTCGACGCGCCCAGAAATTCAGCGCCGCTGGCGGTCCGGCCTCTGAAAATGGAACGCCCATGCTTCATTCGTCGATTCGCGCGCTCGCTGTCGCTCTTCTCTTCTGCCTCTCTTGCGGCGTCGCCGCGGCGCGTGCGCCGCTGGTGCTGTTCACGGATTTCGGAACGGCGGACGGCGCCGTCGCCGCGATGAAAGGCGTCGCCTATTCCATCTCGCAGGATCTTCTGGTCGCCGATCTCAGCCATGAGGATCCTGGAAGCGTATTCGCCGGCGCCTATCGTCTCTATCAGGCGGAGCCCTATTGGCCGAAAGGCTCCGTGTTCGTCGCCGTCGTCGATCCCGGCGTCGGAACGGGACGGCTGGCCATTGCGCTCGAGACGCTGAGCGGCCGCTTTTTCCTCGCGCCCAACAATGGGCTGCTGACATTGGTCGCCGAGCGCGAGGGCGTGAAGGAAGTGCGCGAGATCGACGAGAGCGTGAACCGCAGGCCCGGCTCCGAGCAATCCCACACATTTCACGGCCGCGATATTTTCGCCTATGCCGGCGCGCGTCTGGCGGCGGGCGCGCAGAGCTTCGAGCAGATCGGGCGCAAGCTGCCGCCGGAAGCGCTGGTCACGATTTCCTATCGCGCGGCGGAACGCAAAGGCGATGCGGTCAGCGGAATCATTCCCGTGCTCGACGCGCATTTCGGCAATGTATGGTCGAACATTCCGAAAACCCTGTTCGACGAATTGAAAATCTCGCTGGGTGAGACGGTGCGTCTGCGCATTCGCCATGGCGATCGGCTCGTCGCCGATCTCGACGCGCCCTATGAGCGCACATTCGGCGACGTTCCGCAGGGACGCCCGCTCGTTTACGTCAACAGCCTCTTCGACATGGCCGTCGCGCTCAATCTCGGCGATTTCGCCAAGAGCTATGGCGTCGACTCCGGCCTCGACTGGACGATCGAGCTTTCGCGCGCCGAGCTCGCACAAGCGCCCCGAGACGCAGCTGTTGTCAACAGGCGCAGCCCGTAACGCCGCCGGCGCATGATTGCGCGCCTTCGGTGGCGTAGCCGTCGCGCTTCCACCAGTCGAGACCGCCGATCAGCTCTTTGACGCGAAACCCCAGTCGGGCGAGATTCAAAGCGCCTTTGGTGGATGCGTTGCAGCCGACGCCGTCGCAATAGGTCACATAGAGGATATCGCGACGAAGATGCATCGTCGTCTCCGCGGTCATCGTCCGATGCGGAAAGCCGATGGCGCCGGGAATGTGCTCTTTTTCATAGGCCTCGGGCGAGCGCGCGTCGATGATGACGACCTCCTCCTCACATGCGCGAAGGTCCCAGGAGTCGATCTCATATTCGAGCTTTGCCGCATAATGGGCGATCCGCGCCGCGTCGATTTTCGATTCCTCGGCCATTCGAGTCGCTTCTCTGCTCTGGTGACGGCAATTCATTTTCGATCGAGGAAAATTCGTATCGCCGAAGGGGCGGGGCTCTCACCCCGCCCGCTCGATCGCCTCTTCCAGCGAGTCGCCGGCGCCGACCTGCGTGTCGAACAGGCGCCGATAGACGCCGCCCGAAAGGCGCAGCAGCTCCTCATGTGAGCCGTCCTCGACGATGCGGCCATGGTCGAACACCAATATGCGGTCGAGCCGCTGCACCGTCGATAGGCGATGCGCGACGACGATCGTCGTGCGTCCCGCCGACAATTGCTCGATCGCCGCGCGAATATGGAATTCGGACACGGAATCGAGCGAGGAGGTCGCCTCGTCCAGCACCAATATGGGCGTCGCCGCGAGAATGGCGCGCGCGATCGCCACACGCTGGCGCTCGCCGCCCGAGAGCTTCACGCCGCGCTCGCCCACCAGAGTCTCATAAGCGTCGGGCAGACGCTCGATGAAAATATCCGCATGGGCGAGACGCGCCGCTTCCGCGACCTCATATTGCGCCGCATCGGGTCTGCCATAGGCGATATTCTCGCCGAGCGGCCGATGGAACAGGATCGGCTCCTGCGCGACGATGCCGATCGCCTCCCGCAGCGAGGCTTGAGTGGCGAAGGCTATGTCCTGTCCGTCGATGAGAATGCGGCCCGCATCGAGATCGAACTGGCGCTGCAGCAGCTTGACGAAGGTCGTCTTGCCGGCGCCCGAGGCGCCGACGAGGCCGACGCGCTGGCCCGGACGGATCGTCAGCGAGAAATTCTCATAGAGATTCCTGCGCGCATTCGGATAGCCGAAGGTCACATTGTCGAAGACGATCTCGCCGCGCTTCACCACCAGCGGCGTCGCGCCCTGCGCATCGACCACATCGGGCTCCTGCGCGTCGAACGCGACGACATCCTCCATCTCATTGACGGCGCGCTGCAGATTGCGGACGTGCTCGCCAATGTCGCGCAAATAGCCGTTGATGAGCCCCTGTATGCCGATGAGGCTCACCACATCGCCCGTCGTCATGCCGCCCTGCGACCACAGCATCAGCCCGCAGCCGAGCAAGGTCGCCTGCATGGCGATCATCACCACGGCCTGCAGCAGCCCGACCGTCGTGCCGCGATACCAGGAGATCAGCGTGCGCTTGCGCCAATCGGCGACCAGCGCCGTGAAGCTCGCATCCTCGCGCGTCTCGGCGGCGAAGCCTTTGACGATCTGATTGCCGGTGATCGAATCGGCGAGCCGCGCGCTCACAGCGGAATCGAGCGCCTGCGACACTTGCGCCGCAGGGCTGATCCAGCCGAGCGAGAGGCCGACGCCAATCGCCAGAAACAGCGTGATGCCGATCGCCACGACGAGGCCGAGCAGCGGCCAGCGCCAGGACAGGAGACAGGTGATCGCCACGATCACCGTCGCCGCCGGCAGCATGCCGAAGATCAGCGTGTCGCTGAGCGAATCGAAGGCCCAGACGCCGCGCGTGATCTTGCGCACCGTCGCGCCGGCGAAGGCGTTGGCGTGCCAGTCGGCCGAGAAGCGCTGCACGCGCGCAAAGGCGTCGCGCACCAGCGCCGCCATGGCGTGAGCGGCGACATGGCAGACGGAGAAGGCGACGAAATTGCGCAGGCAATGAAACAGCAGCACCGTGCCGAGAAACACGGCGAGCGCCGAAAGCGCCGGAGCGAACTCGCGGCTCTCGCCGGCGACGACATCGGCGAGATGGCCGGAGGCGACGGGCACGAAGACATCGACGACATTGGAGATGAGGCGAGCGACGAGCATCGCCGCGAGCAGGCGCGGCGAGAGAAGCCAATAGCGGAGCGCGAAGCGCAGCGTGGTCAAATAGGCGGACATGAATCCTGCGGGACGCGAGATGTCCCGATCCCTTTTTCGTGAATGGGCGCGAGGCGACGCGAGACGAGGCTGCGTCGCGGCTGTTTCCGGAATGTCTTTCGTGAGAAAGTCGTCAGCGCCGACAGGATCGGCGGAGCGACATGCGCGAGAGAGCAGCCCGGTATTTTCGAACCGGGCTCATTGCCTGAACTCTCTAGGCGCGGCCCGGGGAACGATGAGACATGACGAATTTCATCATGGCGACTCCCCGATAGAGATGACGAGCGTCGCTGATGCGACGCGCCATATTGCAGTGCAATATGGCGAGATTCATGCGCCCAAAGCTCCGCTCTGTCAACCGCGCCGCCGGAGCTCGGCGCATCAGAGGGTAGGACGATAATCCTCAACGCCCCAATGCAGCAAATGGCGCGCGCGCTCCGGCCCCTGCGCCTCACTGGCCAATCCATAGTGCAGAGCGAGCCGCTCGAGCGCGATTTTCAGCACCACTTTGGCGGAACGCTGCGGCCAGCCTCGCTCGCTCTCGATGAGCTCGAGGCCTTTCAAATAGCCGCAGACATCGGTAAGCAATCCGCCGAGCTCCGGCCCCACCGCATCGAAGGCGTGAGAGAGTCGCCGGCGCGCATCGATCGCCACATTGGCGATATCGGCGCCCGCGCCGCCGCCGCGCGCGGAGCCGATCGCCGCCTCCCAATCGGCGGTGACGCGCTGGAGAATAGCGGCCTGCGTCACATCGCGACGGAAGCGCTCGCCGGCCTCGATCTGCTCCGGCGCGAGAAAGGGACGGCCGTCGCGATCCTTGCGGCGCGCGAGCCAGGCGAGCGGGCTCTCGCCCTCATTGACCAGCGTCGGGCGCGCGCCCTTCTCCACCACGCGCGGCGCGAGCGCGCTGTGCTGCGCGAAAAAGGGGTTCGCCTCGGCCGGCGCCGCGAGGCGTCTCAGATGAGCGCGCCCCTCATCTGTCAGATGCAGACGGCGCGCCTCGCCGGCGCCGTCCCAGCGCGCCAATCCGCGCGCCGCCGCTATATCGGCGATGCTTTGGGCGAGACGCGCCCGCGCGACAGTGACGCCCTTGCGCGGCGCGGCGACGATGATCGACCGGGCGCCGAGCGGGTCGGCCATCGCCTGCGCGCCGGGCTCGCTCATCGCCTCCAGCAGACGGCGCAGCGCGCGCGCGTCGGTCTCGTCACTATGCCGCTGAGTGGTGCTCATGAATCGTCTCCCGTCGGATGCGAGGTGAAGGAAAAAGCGATTGTCTCGATGAGGCGCCGCTGCGCGCGCAGGGCTTGTTCCAGCGCGGCCACGGCGCGATCGAAATCCACTTCGTCGCGGCGATCCTCTATGCGCGCGCAGGCGTGACGAACGCTGGCGCGATCACGCGCAAAAGCGCGCCCGCAGGCCGAGAGGCTCGCGCCGAAAGCGACATGATCGAGATAGACGGCGAGATGGCGCGCGTCGGCGACATTGGCGCGCCCACGGCTTGCGCCGCGCAGAGCCTCCGGCGCGACGCCGCAGGCCGCGGAAGCCGCGGCGACGCAGAGCGCCGATGAAGGAAAATGAGCGTTTCGTCGGAGAGGCATTCTGTCTCGCCTGTGCGGGGCGTCAGCGGCGCTGAGCCGGCGACCTCTCTGACGCTATCATGAATTTAATCCTATACAACGGATAAAAAACTTATCCCCATCCCCCGCCCCTCGCCCATGCTTCGGCGCGGGAGGACCCTCATGCGAAATCCGCCATCACCCGATCGCCTGCGCGCCGCCGCGCGGGAAAGCCTGCAGAGCGCGCTGCGCGCAAAAGCCGACGCCTATCGCCGCGAGGAATTTCTGCGCTCGTTTCATCGCCTGTCGCGCAGCGTCATCGCCGCCGAAACGCCGCAGGCCGCCGCCGTGGTGCTGAAGGAGCTGGAGCGCGCGCTGCGGGCCGAACGCGCCCGCGCCGGCCATTGGACCTATGATCTCTCGCGCCATATCGCGCTTCTCGTGGCGCATCGCGCCGAGCAGGCGCGCGCGCTGCGTCTCGCCCGCGCGGCGCTAAGAGACGCTCGCGCGCATCCATGAGGCCGACCGAGCCGGCCCGCTCTTTGTCGGCCGCCGGGATTGAGCTAGAAAAGCCTTTCCATTGGTATTTGCGTTCGAAGCTCCATTCCCCGAGCGGGCATATCGAAAGACCGACCATGTTCTTGGAAAGGCTGCTCGCTCTGGCGACGGGCGCGATCGTCGCGCTCTGTCTCGGCCTCGGACTGGTGATGATGGCGCTAGGCCCCGGCCGCAAAATCGCCGAGCCGGCCCATATCGCTGAGCCGACTCATATCGCCGAGACCCGAGAGGCGCCGCTCGCCGAAGCCGCGTCGGAGCCCGCGCCCGAGCCGGCCGACCCGCGCCCTTCCGCCCGCGCCCCCCGCCTCGCCGCCCGCGAGCGCATAGAGCAGGCGATCGCCGCCACAGAGGAATACAGATCGTTTTTTCAGCGCATGCGCCAGGCCTTTCCGACCGATTACGCCGCCGCCATAGAGACTTTCGCGCAGGAGCGGAGCGTCGGCGCGGACACGGCGAGCGTCGATTTCTATCTCGCCGAATCCGTGCGCCGGCTGCGTCAGTCGCGCGGCGTGCTCGCCGCCAGGGCGGAGCCGCTGGTCCTCGCCCGCGTCTTCGATCTGCAGCTCGATGTGCTGCGCGCCATCTCCGCCGAGAACAAGAAGCTCTGCGCGGCCTTTCTCTATGGCGGCGTCGATCAGGATTTCCACAGCTTCGCGGCGCGGCGGCGCGCGCTGGTCGCGGAGATGGCGGTGGTCGGCCTCGAGGCCATCGCCAGCGGCCAAGCCAAGCAGCTAGAGCGCTCGGCGCCGAGCGAGGAGGATTTTCGCGCATTGGAGAAGGCGCTGGCTGCGCGGGGCCTGCGCAAGCCGGAGATCGACTCGCTGCTGGACGGCAAGACGCCCGATCCGCCCTTCGACGACAAGAAGACCTGCGCCCTCGGCCAAACCTATCTCGAGGCGCTGCGCGCTCTGCCCGAGCCGATCCGCCTGCGCATCTACGGCCTCGCCGTGGAGCTGATGGCGCGCTCCTGATCTTACCGCGCGCGATCTCCGTTCTCGACGGCCTCGCAGACGAGCGGCCGCCGCCACGCCCCATAGCGCCAGGGCGCGAGCGAATGCGCCGCCGCCGGCGCCGACAGCGGAACCGGATCATAGCCATCGCCGCCGCCCGGCCGGCAGCGGCACAGACGCGCAAAGCCCATCCAGCCGCCGGCCCACAGGCCGTGGCGACGGATCGCCTCATCCGCATATTCGGAACAGCTCGGCAAATAGCGGCACTCGCGCCCGATAAAGGCCGAGAGGCTGAGCCGATAGAGCAGGATGAGCGCGCGAGCGGCCCGCGCGGGAAGCGATCCGAGCATGCCCCATCCTATCACGGCAAGCATTGCGCGACAGAATCGATCGCGGCGAGCCCGACGCGGCTGGACTAAAAGCCACGCGCCTCCTAAGCCGAGGCGGTCTCCGCGAGCGACAATTCCCCGGACGACGGCTTGACACTTTTGACGAGGGTCGACTATATCCGCCGACGCTCGTCCGAGAGGACGCGGGGCGGAGTAGCTCAGTCGGCTAGAGCAGAGGAATCATAATCCTTGTGTCGGGGGTTCGAATCCCTCCTCCGCTACCACTCGCCGTAACGCTGGAATAATCCAATCTGCACAATGGTTTAACCGGCAGCCGGTAGTCGGCTCTACGTGACCCTTCCGCGTCGAAGGACCACGTTCATGGCGACGCCGAACAGCGGTGGAATGCGCATGGCGCGGGCGAGCTTTTTGACGCGGCGGGACGGTCGCTATTGGTTCCAGATCCGGTTTGACCCTTTCGCGAATCCCGGCGCCCCTAAAAAACATGTCCAATTCGCATTGCGGACCGCCTCCTACGCGGTGGCGCTCCGAATGTTGTCGCGTATCATGCCGATTATCGCCGAGTTCAGGATCGGCACCGATCACCGCTCCCAGGCGGTGAGCTATTTTTGGCCAGATCGTCGAAGCCATGCGGTTCCCGGTCCCGATACCGAGGACCAGAGGGTCGAATGGGAGATGCTCGAGCGCGCCGGGCTGCGCCTCATCGCCGCCGCTCGGGCGGTCGACCATCCGATCGGCGTGCATTCGCCGCTTCACCGGAACGATTAAGCGATTATTGATACGGCCGAGCGTCGCGGGGCGGCGGATGTCAATTGGAAGCGCTTCGGCGCGTCGACCTTTGCGCGTGCTCATATCGTCACAGCGCCGATGCTCGTATCGACATTGTGCCGCGCGCCGCGCGCCTCCACGGCGCGCTTGTCGATGGCGACGCGGCCGAGACGCCGTCCATGCGGGCGTCGAAACGATCCTGCTCTGGCGCAGAGACGACGAGCCTGTCTTTCGCGAGATCGGCGAGGACGAGCGTCTCGCGCTCATGGAGGCGCGAGCGGGCAAGAGCTACGCTGCTCGAGTTTCAGAGCAATGACGAGACACTGTTGCAGCGCGCCGCCGGCTTCCTCGCGCAATGGTTCGCGGACGGTCTGGTGACGAGGATTTCGCTGTCCGCGTGACGCGCCCGCTCTCACATGCGCGCGCACCGGCGCGGCAGCAGGCGATCGATCGAAATGACGCCGGGTCCGCGCGCAACGACGAGCAGCAGGCAGGTCGCCCAGACGCCATGCGTCGGCCAGGCGTCGGGATAGACGAAGATTTCGATCACCAGCGTCATGGCGAGCAGCGCCGCCGCAGCGAGCCGGCTCGCGAGACCGAACGCGAGCAGAACCGGAAATATATGCTCCATGATCGTGGCGGCATGCGCCGCGACGACGGGATCGAGCAGCGGCAGCTTATAATCTTCCTTGAAGAGATAAATTGCGTTTTCCGAGACGCGCCAACCCTCGAGCTTCGTCTGTCCAGACTGCCAGAAGACCGCTGCCGGGAAAATGCGGGCGCCGAGCGCGATGAGGGAATAGGGAATGCGTTCGAGCGTCCCGATCACGCGCTGCGTGAGGACGCAGAGCGACGCTCCCGACGCGGGCCGCGTCGCTTCATGAGCGGAATCATTCATGTGTCACCTCCGAATGCAGTGAAAAATCCTGCCGTGAGCGCCTCGACGAGCGCCATCGATAGATCGAATGTCGGCTCCTCGGCGATCGCGGCGCGAACGGCGTCGCCGAATTGCGCGCCCGCGGCGAGGCGCTGAAGGAACGCCGCTCCGCCGGGCGCGAGGCGATGTGTCTCGACGCGCATTCGCGGACGGGTCACGAGAGCGTCCTCGCCGTCCCAATGCCCGAGCGGCGCCGCCTCGGCTTCGCCCGCATTCATCGCCCATATCGTCACCATCGGATGATCGGATCGCAGGACGAAGGCCGATGGGTGAATTTCGAAGGTGAGCTCCGCCAGACGATCGGGAGCGACCGAGGCCAGCGATAGCGGCGACAGCGGCTCTATGTCGGCGGCGTGATAGGCGCGCACGCGCGCATCCTCGAGCCGCGCGACATCGGCGAGATAGGGCAGCTCCGAAGCGGGCGCGAAGCCCGCGACGAAATCGGCGAAATCCTCGCCATATTCGAGCAGCACAGCGGATGTCGGCGGCCGCAGGAGCACGAACTCGCGCGCCATTGCGGCGAAAAACTCTTCGCCCACGAGACGCTCTACGGCTGGAAAGCGGGTGGCCAGCGCCCGGATGAGCCCGCCGATGACGCTATTGCGATAGACCTCGAAACGATCGGCGGCCGCGCCCCTCTCGGAAACCAGAGAAGCAGGCGCCGCGAGGCGCGCCTCACGCAGAGCGGCGGCGAATTGCGCCTGCGTTCTCTCCCACATTCGAGAGGCCTCTCTCATGCGGCCCGCCGCGCTGCGTTGTCGAGAACGGATTGCGCGCGCTGCGCCTCCTGAGCGAGCGCCGCCCATTCGGGCGTTTCATTGTCCCATTCGATGAGGGTCGCGACAGGACCTGTCTGCGCGAGCGCCTGAGCGAAAAGCGCCCATACGGCCTCGGCGACAGGCGCGCAATGGGCGTCGAGCGCAAAAGGCTCGCCACTCGCGCCACGCGACTCGAAATGGCCGGCGAGATGTATCTCGCGCACATGAGCGAAAGCGAATCTGGACAAATAGGCGGCTGCGTCGAAGCCCTTGTTCGTCGCCGTCACATAGATGTTCTCGACGTCGAGAAGCAATCCGCAGCCGCTGCGATCGGCGATCTCGGCGAGAAACTCCGGCTCGGAAATCTCCGTTTCCACGAAAGAGAGATAGGTCGCTGGATTTTCCAGCAGAATCTGACGCCCGAGACAGCTCTGGATCTCGTCGATCTTCTCGATCGCGCGCTCCAGCGTTTCGCGCGTGTAGGGCAGCGGCAGGAGATCGTTGAAAAAGACGCCGCCATGCGTCGACCAGGCCAGATGCTCGGAAAAGCTCTCGGGGCGATAGCGGTCGCAAAGGATGCGCGCTCTCTCCAAATGTCGACGATCGATCGGCTCGCCGGAGCCGATCGAAAGTCCGACGCCGTGAATCGACAGCGGATAATCCTGGCGAAGACGCGAAAGCTGGCGATGCGGCGGGCCGCCATCGCCCATATAATTTTCCGCGTGAATCTCGAAAAATCCCACAGAAGGCGCGCCAGAGAGAATCGCATCGAAATGCGCCGGCTTGAAGCCGACCCCAGCGAGAGCGGGAAGCCGGGACGAAAAGGTCGAAACAACTTCGTCCATGCTTCTCTCCACGCGCCTCTGTCTCTCCACGCGCGCCTCTGTTACGGAACGTTGCGAAAATCAGACTGGCCGCTTGAGCGCTTCCAGCGAGCCATTGCCGAACGGCGTCTTGATCGAGGCGCAGGTTCCGCGCGGAACATATTTCCAAGCGTTGCCTTGATAATCGATCTTGGACGATCCGGCGCAGGTCGTCCCCGGGCCGGCGGCGCAATCATTCTGACCCTTGAGGGCCACTCCGAAGCATTTTTCCTTACCCTCTTCCTCCGCGGGAGCGGCGGAAGCCAAGAGGGTGAGAGCCGTGGTGAGCGATCCCGCCAGCGCGAGATTGAAAGTACGACGATCCATCCGATGCCTCCTCTTATGCGCCGAAACCGGCGTGCAAGCTAAATTCGCGCAACTGCGAAAATTGTTACGGACTCTCGATTTTCCGCGCAAGCGGCGAAGACCGCAAACGCAGTAGGAGGCCCCTGTGACCGAGCCGACGCCCCAGCCGGTCGGCGTCGCGCCGCAATAGGCGACCGAAGCGGCCACGAGCTGCGAGACGCCCCGGACATTACCGACTTTGGCGCGAGGCGAGCGCCGCGCAGCAAAGCTCTTGCTTGCCAATCGAGCCGTGTGACGGCAATTTCAGCTCGACGAAGAGGTTCGGTGGATTCACGCAGGAGCATTCTCCGGCCGGACGAAAGGACATGGGAAAATCCGAAATCATGATCACGGATGATGGGATTGCCGACGCTGGCGAAAGAAATGAAGGATCTCTGCTCGGGCTCGGGACGGGGCGCCTCGACCGCCGGTCGTTTCTGTTCGGCTCCGCCGCCGGTCTCGGCGCGCTGGGACTCGCCGGTTGCGCGACCTCCGACCGCGTGATCCCGGCCGAGGTGGCGAAGCTCTACGGGCCGCTGCCCCATGAGAAGTTCCCGATTCCCGCGGTCGATCTTCGCAAGGTCGATCCCAAATTCTATCGCCAGACGGTGCGCTACGACACCAAGGAAGCGCCCGGCACGATTATCGTCGATCCCAGCAATTACTTTGTCTACCGTATCGAAGGCGACGGAAACGCCACCCGCTACGGCGCCAATGTCGGCCGCGCCGGCTTCCTGTGGAGCGGCGAAACCTATGTCGGACGCAAGGCCGAATGGCCTGTCTGGACGCCGCCCAAGGAGATGATCCAGCGCCAGCCGGAGGCGCGCAAATATGCCAGCGGCATGCCGGGAGGTCTGGACAATCCGCTCGGCTCCCGCGCGCTCTATCTCTATCGGAACGGCGTCTATACGGTCTACACGATCTACAGCACCAGCGACCCAGAGACGATCGGGACCGGCGTTACGAGCGGCTGCACCGGCCTCCTCAGTCAGGACATGATCGACCTCTATTCACGAACGCCGATCAAGACGAAAGTGGTGATCCTGCCGGCATAGCCTGCGATCGCTCATTCCAGCGCCGCAGCGCGCCGATTTAGCGCGCCTCGCCGTGATTTCTCTGCGTTTCCGACACTTCGGCGCAGAGGCCGGCGCCCATGATGATCTGCGCAATTCATTTGTTTCTATTTATTTCGAATATATTTCTGATCGAGCCATTTTATTTCTGATCCGTGTGGCTCGTGTGAATCTCGCCTCCGTCGCCTCGCCTCGCCTCGAGGCCGCGTTCGAGCACATGGCCCCCCGAAACGACTGAAATAACAGAATGAAACGATAGCATCGGCGCGCCGGAATATTGCGCGCGACGGCATGCCGCCTCTGTCGCGGCGCCATGAGTGAACACTTGGACAGCCATGAGTGAACTCTTGGGCAACCATAGCAAATTTGTCGCACCCAGAGTGATTTCGATCGAATTCAAAGAAACGTTGCGAGACTGTCATGTCGGCTCCTTAACGGCTCGTCCCCAGCCGAAAGCGAAAGCGCAGGCGAAAGCGTTTCCAGCCGAATGTGGAGGCCGGCTCGGCGTTGGAATCGCGTTGAAACAATGACTCGGCCTTTTCCTGCATTGCCGCGAGCAGCGGGACGAGTCTGGGGTCGAGAGCTGGGGTTATGGGATGTCCAAACATAGGCTGAATACGCAGGCTTCTGCGTTCGTGCTCGGTTTCATCGTAGCGGCGGCCCCACCGCTTCAAGCTATTGCGCAGACGGATATCGGCGCCTTGACGGTCGTGTCGCGCCAGGCGAAGCCGAAAAAGGCGAAAGCCGTCGCAAAGGCGCATATGCGCCATGTTCCGGCCGTCGCCCGGACGAGCGGCGGCAATGCAGGCGCTGCTCATGGCGCCGCGCAAGTCGCCGCTGCGGCGCCGGTGGCGGCTGCAGGCGCTTCGAAGCTTCCCGTGTTCGCCTCCAGCGCCGTCGGCTCCAAGGCGCCTCCCGGCTCGGCTCCCGCGCTCGCGCCTTCGCAGGCGCCGCTCGACGCGATCGAGCCGACTTCGATCGTGAGCGACAAAGTCATTCGCGACATGATCCAGCCGAGCGCGGATCTGAACGAGATCATCAAATATACGCCCGGCGCCGTCGCCACCGCCAACAATGGCCTCATCGGCGACACCAATAAGGGCGGCTGGCGCGGCTTCACCGACGGCCAGTACAATGTCACCTTCGACGGAATTCCGTTCGGCGACGAGAACAATCCCTCGCACCACTCGGCCTCTTATTTCCCGAGCGGCTTCATCGGCGGCGCGACCGTCGATCGCGGTCCCGGCCCGGCCTCCCAGACGGGCTATGCGACCTTCGGCGGCACGCTGGCGCTGCGCTCGCTCGAGCTTTCCGACAAATTCGGCGGCAGCATCGAAAATTCCTACGGCAGCTACAGCACTTTCGTGACCACCGAGACCTTGCAGTCAGGCCTCGACAAGACGACGGGCGTGCGCGCGCTGGTGCAATATTCGCACTCCGACACCGCCGGCGCGCAGCAGTATGGAACGGTCGAGCAGAATGGCTGGCTGATGAAGGCCGATCGCGATTTCGGCTTCGTCAATGTGACATTGTTCGGCAATTACAGCCGAGAGCACTATCGCAATGTCAGCAGCATCACCTATCCGCAGTATTTCGCCGCGGGCTCGCATTACGGCGCCGTCGGCTCCGATCCGACGTCGCAGCAATATTTCGGCAACAACGTGTCCGAGAAGCAGACGGACATGGAGTATGTGAATCTGAAGTGGGACGCCTTCGGCATAAGCTTCAACAACAAATCCTACACCTACTCCTATTGGTATCCCTGGTATCAGCGCAATTCCGCCGATCAGACCGTGGAAGGCTCCGCGCTCTATGGCGTGCAGCCCAAGGCGACGGGCATCAATCTGCCCAAGCAGCATGATCTCGGCTTCCTGCAGATCAATAATTATCGCGCCTGGGGCAATATGTTCGACGCGAAATATGATGTCGCGGCGGGCTATGCGAGCGGCGAGCTGCGCACTGGCGTCTGGTGGGAGCGCGGCGACAATTGGCGCCGGCAGTTCTACACGGACTATACGAATGGCGTCGATTTTCCGTCGATCGCCACCTCGGTCTCGCAATATCAGAGCTCCTATAAGCTCGATCTCGCCTCGCATTATCAGAATGTGCAGCCCTGGCTCGAATATGAGTGGCGCCCGATCGACGGCCTCTCCATCACGCCCGGCTATAAATTCGTGTCCTTCGATCGCAATCATACGGCGCGCATCAATCAGACGACGCTCACGCCGCTCTATTACGACCATACCTATCGCGCTGGTCTGCCCTTCCTCTCCGTGCGCTATAAGGTTCTGCCGGAGCTGGCCGTCTATGGACAGGCGTCGCGCGGCTTTCTGGTTCCGACGGTCTCGGCCTATTATGTCGTCAATCCGGATTCGAACAATATCCAGCCGCAGACGACGACCAACTTCCAGCTCGGCGCCGTCTACAAGACCGAGAAGCTCGCCGCCGATATCGCCATCTATCAGGTCACGGCGAACAACTTCCCGATCGTCATCACCAACGCCGACAAGACGCAGAACTATCAGAACGGCGGAACGGCGCGCTATCGCGGCGTCGAGATGGAGCTCACCTATCAGCTGATGGAGGGCCTCGCGCTCACCGCCAATGGCTCCATCTCGGACGCGCGCTTCCTCGAGGGCCAATATGCCGGGCTCTATGTCGGCGCCGCGCCGCGCTACACGGCCGTCGGCGGCGTCGTCTATGACGACGGGCAGTTCTTCGGCTCGCTGCTGCACAAGCAGGTCGGCGACCAATGGGGCGCCGTCGGCCAACGCTCATGGGCGTCGATCTACGCTTCCGGCCTCACCAATCCGACGCTCAACTATATCCCGTCCTACGCCTCGACCGATCTCGTCGTCGGCGCGCGTGGCCAATGGCTGAAGGAATGGGGCCATGACAATAAGATCGAGGTGAAGCTCGGCGTCAATAATATCGCCGACAATCGCTCGGTCACGGCCATAGCCGGCGATCCGACCGGCCTTCTCTCGGTCGCCAACACCAAGCTGACCTATTCCTTCCAGGCGGGTCGGCTGTTCTATGGCGCGCTGAAGGTCGATTTCTGATCGTCATGCACAGATTTCCGCCCGGCCGCGCGAGCGGCCGGGCGTTTCGTAATCGAAACGTTGCGTAGAGGCGCCATGCGAGTTCTTCCAGAAAGGGAGCCTCGGGCGCCCGCTGGAGATGAGCTCAGATGGAAGCCATATCGATTTCGCCGGTCTCGCTGTTCATGCAGGCGGGAGTTGTCGGCAAATTCGTGATGATCGCGCTCGGCGTCGCCTCGCTCTGGGGCTGGGCGATCATCATCGAGGTCGCCGTGCTGGCGACGCGCCTGCGCAAGGCGATCCGCGAGGCGCAGAACGGAGGCCATCCGCCGCTGCTCGCGCCTGTGATGGCCGAGGCGGCGCGCGCCGCCCGCGTCATGGTGCCGGGGGAAAGCGTCGGCGAGCGCCGGGCGCGCATCGTCGAGACCACGGGCCGCGCCGCGCGCAAGCTGCTCGTCGCCACGGAAGCGGGCCTGCCCAATCTCGCCGTCATCTCTTCTGTCGCGCCCTTCGTCGGCCTGTTCGGCACGGTGTGGGGCATTATGACGAGCTTCGTCGGCATCGCCGACTCGCAGGACACCAGCCTCGCCGTCGTCGCGCCGGGCATAGCCGAGGCGCTCGCCGCCACCGCCTATGGCCTAGCCGCCGCCATTCCTGCGGCCATCGGCTTCAACCGCCTCGGCGGCACGCTGGCGCATACGGGCGAAGCGCTCAGCGATCATGTGGAGGAGCACGCCATCACGCTCGTCGGCGGCGTCGAGAGCGATGGCGCGCGCCGCATCGCGGAGGCCGCTTAAATGGCTTTTTCCGCCAAGCGCGGCTCCGGCGGCTTCCAGCCCCTCGCCGACATCAATGTGACGCCGCTCGTCGATGTGATGCTGGTGCTGCTCGTCATCTTCATGATCACCGCGCCGATGATGGCGCAGGGCATGAAGGTCGATCTTCCCCAGGCGCGCTCCGCCAAGCCCGTCAATCCCAAGGAGCCCGTGGTCATCACCGTCGCCAAGGACGGACGGCTGATGCTGGGGCCGGACGAGATTCCGCTCGACCGCATCGTCGAAGCGGTGCGCGCCAAGATCAATGGCGATCTCTCTCATGTCATCCATCTGCGCGGCGACAAGGAGTCCTCGCTCGGCGATCTGGTGACGCTGATGGACGCTCTTTCGTCCAATGGCATGACCCATATCGCCATTCTGTCGATGCAGGCGAAGCACGCGAAAGCCGAAGCGAAAGGCGCCGCGAAATGACCTATGTCGCCGAGCCCGAGCAATTTCCGCAATTGCGTCCGCGCTGGCTGCGGCCGGTCGCGGGCGCCGCGCCGCCGCTCGTCTATCTCGCCATCTTCGGCCTTCTCGCCATGACGACGGTGGAGCCGCCGAGCTCGACGGCGGACAGTTTCGATCTCGCCTATGTGCAGGACGGCGACGCCGCGCAGCAGGCCAGCGCCGACACCGCGCCCGACGAGCTGGCGCACAACATGGACAGCACGATCGCGCAGGAGGCCGCCGAGGCGCAAATGGCGGAAGCGCCGAAGGCTTCGGCGCCCGACGCGCCGACCGCGCTCGCCATGGCCGCGCCGAAAATTCGCGCGCCCGACGCTCTGGAGCTGCCCGAGGACGAGCCGCGCGAGGAAGAGCGCAAGCCGACGCTCGAGCAGCGGCGCGAGCATTCCAGCGAGCAGACGCCCGCTCCGACGGCGGACGGCAAGGTACAGCGCGAGGCGACAGCGGCCGCGCAGGCGTCGGAAGCCTCCTCCTCCTCGGCCGATCGCGTCGGCGCGCTGGACGGGCGCAAGACGCCGAGCGGCGCGACGCGCGCCCGCTATGGCGCGCGGGTCCTCGCCGAAATTCAAAAGCACATGTTCTATCCGCCGCAGGCGCGTCGCAGCGGCGTCAAGGGCGACGCCGTCGTCACTTTCACCGTGGGCGCCGACGGCCATATGATCGAGCGCAAAATCGTCAAATCCGCTGGCGACGAGGCGCTCGACCACGCCGCTCTCGCCATGGTCGAAGCGACTGTCGCGCCGCCGCCGCCCGCTGGCCGCTTCCAGGGCAAGACGACGATCCGTTTCGATATTCGTCACGACCGCTGAGAATAGGGGCGCATCTCGTACGCCGGCGTTTCACGGCAGAGAATGCGGTCCCGCGCCGGAGCTCCGCGCGGCCGCGAAAGCGCTGCTGGCCGCCGAGCGCTTTGCGACTGCGGTTCGGTCCGAATCGCAGTCGCTTTTCGATTCGACGCCGCGCCTCTCGAATAGAGACGATTTGCATTTCAACGCTATAAAGCCCGCCCGCCGAAACGCCGGGCCTGGAGCCGCCTCGGCTTCGATCGCCGGATCGACGAAGCGTCGCGCCCGTTCTCGCCGCTCGAAGACGCCGTAGCAGGCGCAGGCGCTTGCCATGCGGCCCGTGACCGAGGAAGACTTCGGCCTCGCTCTCGCTTTGCGGGAGCATGTCCGGTCGATACGCAGGGAGCGGCGCCCATGCGAATTCTCTTGGTGGAAGATCAGAGCGAGCTCGCGGGAGAAATCCGGCGGCGAATGCGGCGCGACGGCTTCGCGGTGGATCATGTCGGCTCGGTGGGCGATGCGCTGGAGGCGTTGCGGGCGCATTCTTACGCCGTCGCCATGCTGGATCGGCGACTGCCGGATGGGGATGGTCTCGCCATCGTCCCGGAGATCAGACGGCGCCAGCCCGGCAGCCGCGTGCTGGTCCTCTCCGCGCTGGATGCGGTGGACGAGCGGATCAACGGCCTCGACGCCGGCGCCGACGATTATCTCACCAAGCCCTTCGATCTCGACGAGATGATGGCGCGCATTCGCGCGGCCTTGCGCCGTCCGGGCGCCGACTCCGCCCCGCCGATCCGCGTCGGCGCGCTGGAGTTCGACCTTGGAACGCGCGCCGTCGCCATCGACGGCCGGCCCGCCGTGTTCCATCATCGCGAGCTGGCTCTGCTCGAGGGGCTCGTGCGCCGCGCGGGCCGTGTCGCGGAGCGCGAGGCTCTGGCCTCGGAGATTTGGGGCTTCGACGAGCCTGTGCAGTCGCATGCGCTGACGATCATCGTCTCCCGCGTGCGCGCGCGCCTGCAAAAGCTCGAGGCGCGGGTGGACATTCATATGGTGCGCGGCGTCGGCTATTTTCTCTGCGAGACGGAGGAATGAGGCCGCCGCCCTCGCTCACGCGCCGATTGATCGTCGATCTGTCCTATATGCAGCTCATCGCCATCGTCGTCGCATGGCTCGGAACGACGGCGCTCGGCGGGCTCGGCATCGTCGGCGCCAATGATTATTGGCTCGATGAATTCTACAGCTATTACTATATTCGCGATCTGGTCTTGCAATCGATCGTGCGGGATGCGGACGGAACGCTCCATATCGAGCCCAATGAGACGCTCCGCGACGAGATGCGCCGAACCCCGACATTGCGTTACGCCGCTCTGGAGTCGATGCGCGGACCGGCTCTCCGCGGCTCCTCCGAGGACATTTCCGCGGCGCTCATCGGGATCACCTCGGTAGAGACGCGCGGGCTCGACTTTTTCTTCATCTCCGATGCGGGCCGTCGCACGGCGGCCTCCGCCTGGCGCTGGAAGACTCCGACCGGGCCTTTGTTCATCGCCTCCGGCGGCATGACCTTCAATTGGAAGGATGTCGTCTACGCTTTTCGAAACGAGCTCGTCTCCCAGAGCCTCTATCTCGCGGTGGTGTTCTCCGTTTCGGCGGCGGTCGCCTGGCTCGCCGTGCGACGCAGCCTCGCCCCTTTGCGGCGCGCGGCGGAAGCGGCCGAACGCATCGATCTCGAATCGCTCGGCCAAGGCCTATGCGTCGATGATGCGCCGAGCGAGATCCGCCCGCTCGTCGATGCGGTGAATCGAACGCTGAAGCGTCTCGACGCCAGCGTCGCGCGCATGCGGCGCTATACCGCCAACGCCGCGCATCAATTGCGCACGCCGGTCGCGATTCTGCGCGCGCGCCTCGAAAACCCGGAGGAGCGCGGCTTTCGCGTCGATCTCCAGCGCGACACGCGCCGCATCCAACTGATCGTCGAGCAGATGCTCGTCGCCGCGCGCTTGAGCGAAGGCCAAGCGTCGCCGGATCGAGATCTCGATCTCAGCGCCGTTGCGCGCGGCATCGTCGCCGATTATTCGCCGCTGATCTTCAAGGCCCGCCGTCGCATCGCCTTCGAGGCGCCCACGGCGCCCGTCGCTCTGCGCAGCAATCGCGTCGCGATCGAATGCGCCCTCGCCAATCTCATCGACAATGCGTTGCGCGCCGAGCCGGAGGGCGGGACTGTGCTCGTGCGGGTCGGCGCCGATCGCACGATTCGCGTGATCGATCATGGAGAGGGAGTCGATGAAAAGCATAGGGAGCTCATCTTCGAGCCCTTCTGGCGGCGCGGCGACGAAGCGCCGGGAAACGGTCTCGGCCTCGCCATCGTCGAGGAGCTGATCGAAATGCTCGGCGGCCGCATCGGCGTTGCGACCACGCCGGGGGGCGGGGCGACATTCGTGATGTCCTTCCCGATGCGTCGTGAAGCTCTGGACGAGGACGCACAGGCGCAGCTCTGAGCGGCAACAAAGCAACTGGCCTGCGACGCGACGATCGGTTTCTGAGGCGAGCGCCGCGGACGGAAACGGGGCTCGGGGCGTTTCCGCCGCCGGCCCCGTCCTTCATCTCGCGATTCAGGCTTCCTTCACATCCGGCGGCGTCGCCTCGGCGGCGAGCGCGGCCAGCGCGTCGGCAAGGCTCGCAGAGCTCTGCGCTTGCGAGCCGAGACGGCGGATGGAGACGGTGCGCTCGGCCGCCTCCTTCTTGCCGACGACGAGCAGCGCCGGGACCTTGGCCAGCGAATGCTCGCGGACCTTATAGGTGATCTTCTCATTGCGCAGATCGAGATCGACCGCGAGGCCGAGCTTGCGCGCCTCCGCCGCGACCTCGAGCGCATAATCATCGGCGTCCTGCGTGATGGTGCAGACGACGATCTGCAGCGGCGAGAGCCACAGCGGCAGATGACCGGCGTAATGCTCGATCAATATGCCGGTGAAGCGCTCCAGCGAGCCGAACATGGCGCGGTGAATCATCACCGGCGTCTTCTTCTCGCTGTCCGCGCCGATATAGAAGGCGCCGAAACGCCCCGGCAGATTGAAGTCCACCTGCGTCGTGCCGCATTGCCATTCGCGGCCGATGGCGTCGCGCAGCGTATATTCGAGCTTCGGCCCATAGAAGGCGCCCTCGCCCGGATTGACGCCGGTCTTGAGGCCCCGCGCGGAAAGCTCTTCCAGCACTTTGTGGAGCGCCGCCTCGGCCTTGGCCCAGGCTTCATCAGAGCCGACATGCTTCTCCGGCCGGGTGGAGAGCTTCACCACCACATCGTCGAAGCCGAAGTCCTTATAGATCGTCAGGATGAGGTCGTTGATCTTCAACGCCTCCTCCATGATCTGGTCCTCGTTGCAGAAGATATGCGCATCATCCTGCGTGAAGGCGCGCACGCGCATCATGCCGTGCAGCGCGCCCGACGGCTCATAGCGATGCACAATGCCGAATTCGGCGATCTTCACCGGCAGGTCGCGATAGGACTTCAAGCCGTTCTTGAAGATCTGCACATGGCCGGGGCAGTTCATCGGCTTCAACGCGAAGATGCGCTCGTCCTCAGTTTTCGTGAGGAACATGTTCTCGCGATAGGTCTGCCAATGGCCGGAGGTCTCCCACAAAGCGCGGTCGAGCACCTGCGGCGTGTTCACCTCTTTGTAGCCCGCGGCCTTCTGGCGCCGGCGCATATAGGAGACGAGGCTCTGGAACAGCGCCCAGCCCTTCTCGTGCCAGAAGATCGTGCCCGGCCCCTCTTCCTGAAAATGGAACAGGTCCATCTCGCGCCCGAGGCGCCGATGATCGCGGCGCTCGGCCTCCTCGAGGCGATGCAGATAGGCGTCGAGGTCCTCCTGCTTCGCGAAGGCGGTTCCATAGATGCGCGAGAGCATCGGGTTGTTGTGGTCGCCGCGCCAATAGGCGCCCGCCACCTTCATCAGCTTGAAGGCGGTTCCCACCTTGCCGATCGACGGCAGATGCGGGCCGCGGCACAGGTCGAGCCAATGGCCCTGGCGATAGATCTTCAGATCCTCGCCGCCGGGAATGCTCTCGATCAGCTCACGCTTGAAGGCCTCGCCCTTCGCCGTGAAATAGGTCTTGGCCTGATCGCGGCTCCAGACTTCCTTGGTGATGGCGGCGTCGCGCGCGACGATCTCGCGCATCTTCTTCTCGATCGCCGGCAGATCGTCCGGCGTGAAGGGCTCGGACCGATAGAAATCGTAATAGAAGCCGTTCTCGATCACCGGGCCGATGGTGACCTGCGTGCCGGGAAACAGCTCCTGCACCGCTTCCGCCAGAAGATGCGCGCAATCGTGACGAATCAGCTCCAGCGCGCGCGGGTCCTCGCGGCCGACGAACTCGATTTTGGCGTCGCGGTCTACGCGATCGACGAGGTCGCGCAGCTCTCCATCGAGAGCCATGGCGACGGTTCGCTTGGCGAGGGAAGGGGAAATGCTCTTGGCGATATCGAGGCCGGAAACGCCGGGCTCGAATTGACGGGACGCCCCGTCGGGGAAGGTTACGGCGATCATATGCTCTCCTCATGCGCCCACTCGCCGATACAAGTCGGCGTAAGTCGCGTGCGGCCCGAGATGGGCCGGGGGCATTGATAAGGCAAGCATGTCGCGCTTGGCAATCGCCGGCGCGGCGCGGAGGGCTATCGGACTCACATATCGCGAGACACTGCGGCCGTCATGGCCGGGCTTGTCCCGGCCATCCACGCCAAGCAGCTGAGAAACCGAAGGGAAAGCGCCGGCCATCGATGGTTTCATCCCACGTCGGACACAGCCGGAGCTTCGGCTCACGCCAGATTTCCGAGACACCCAGGCGCGCGTTGGCGTAGATGGCCGGGACAAGCCCGGCCATGACGTCGCGGCGGCGAGGAAGATGTGCGCATTCGCTAGCCCCTCGAGGCGGAGGCCGAGCGCCAGCTATTTCAACGCGAAGCCCAGCGCCCGCAGCGCCTCCTTCAGCCGGTCGCGGCCGCTGAGGCTCTCGGGGCCGCGCACACGGGAGAGCGCCTGACGAATCCAGCCCTGCTCGGGAAGGCCCGCCTCTTTTTGAAAATCGCGGAACTTCTCGTCATAAGTGGCGACCGCCTCGCGCTGCGCCTCGTTCCAGGCATATTGCTCGCGATGCAGAACGGCGCCTTGGCCGAGGCGCGGGCGCACGCCGCCGGCCTTGGCCGGATCGGGGCGGCCGACCGCCATGCCGAAGACGGCGAACACGCCCGGCGGCAGGTCCAGCTCCTTGGCCACCTCCTCCGGCTTGTTGCGAATCCCGCCGATATAGACCCCGCCATAGCCGAGCGATTCGAACGCGGTCAGCGCATTTTGCGCGGCGAGGCCGGCGTCGATCGCGGCGGTGAGGAACATTTCGAGATAGGGCAGCGCCGCCCCGTCACGGCCCTGCTCCTTGCCGATATTCTCGAGCCGCGACAGATCAGCGAGCCATAGAAGAAACAAAGGCGCGTCGCGAATATGCTGCTGATTGCCGGCGAGATCGGCGAGGCGGCTCTTGCGCGCCTCATCCTCCACGGCGACGAGGCTCCACACCTGGAGATTGGAGGAGGTGGCGGCCGATTGCGCGGCGGCCACGACGGTCGCCAGAGTCTCGGCGGGAATTTTTTCCGGCAGATAGGCGCGGATGGACCGATGCGCGAGCAGAAGGTCCAGCGTCTCGTTCCAAACGGGCGGGGTCGGCGAATCGTCGCGGCGATAGCGGGCGCGGATCGCCTCCGCGCCATCGGCCGCGCTCAATTCCCCTCTCGTGATCGGCTTGTTCATATCGTCTCCAGAAAACGCCGCGTGACGCGCGCCCGAGATGCGCGCTCGCGCGCTTTGCGGCATGGTGACGAAAGCCGCCGCAAAAATCCACCCTGGCCCCGCGGGAAAACCGGAAGCCGGCGGGACGAGCCGGACCCCTCGGCTTATACGGATAGCGGCGTCGTCCGAGCTGCTCCTTGTGGACAACGCCGGGCAGTTCTGTTAATTCCCCGCGCACGGGTCAGGCGCTCCGTCAGCGCCCGACCGACTATTCTCACCCGCAGCAACGTCTCCAACCGGGGCGCGCGCCGCCTCTAGAAACAGGATCGCTTCGTGCAAGTTCTCGTCCGCGACAATAATGTCGACCAGGCTCTCAAGGCGCTGAAGAAGAAGATGCAGCGCGAAGGTATTTTCCGTGAGATGAAGCTCCGCGGCCATTATGAGAAGCCCTCGGAGAAGCGCGCCCGCGAGAAGGCCGAGGCCGTGCGCCGCGCCCGCAAGCTCGCCCGCAAGAAGCTGCAGCGCGAAGGCCTGCTGCCGATGAAGCCGAAGCCCGCCGTCGGCGGCCGCTGAGCAGAAAGACGCGGGCGCGTCGAAATCTCGCCGAATTGCCCGCTATGATTCGTCTTCGTCGCGCATTCGAAGCGCTTTCAGGGCTTGTCTGAGGAGGTCGGACGGAATGGAATTGCCGCTCGGATCGGCGGTTCGCCGGACGTCCCCCGCATTTTGTCGCCACGCGCCTTTGCGCGCGGGCGTCGCGATCCTGACTCTGCTCGCCCTCTCGGGCTGTGAGACCGCCGGCGTGCTGCGGCCGCCGGGACGGGGCTTCGCCGAGACCGACGCCGCCGATCCAAGGGCCGCCAACGCCAATATAGAGTCGCTGTCCGAGGTCGTGCGCCGCAATCCCAGCGCCGAGGCCTTCAACACGCGCGGCGTGGCGCTGGCCAAGATCGGCCAGTTCCAGGAGGCGATCGCCGATTTCTCCCAGGCGATCAAGATCGAGCCCAGCAGCGCCGCCGCCTTCACCAATCGCGCCCTCGCCTTCCGCCAGACGGGCCGCAACGATCAGGCGCGGCTCGACTTCGACCGCGCGATCGACGTCAACCCCAATCACGCCCCGGCCTATATCGGCCGCGCCAATCTCTTGCGCGCGCAGGGCAATCTGGAGCAGGCGCTCTCTGACCTCGACCAGGCGATCCGGCTCAATCCCGAGAGCGCACAGGCGTTTCACGCACGCGGGCTGATCCATCAGAAGCGCGGCGACAATCAGCGCGCCGTCACCGATTTCGACAACGCCATCGATCGCGATCCTTTCGCGGCGGCGCCCTATCAGGCGCGCGGCGAGAGCCTCGTGACGATGGGCAATTACGACAAGGCGATCGAGGATTTCAACGCGGCGCTCAATGTCGACAATAAGAGCGCGCCGGCCTGGGCGTGGCTCGGCCTCGCCTATGAGCGCAAGGGCAATCGCCAGAAGGCGAGCGAATCCTATCAGCGCGCTCTGGCGCTCGATCCGCAGCAGCCGATCGCGAAACAGGGCTCCTCGCGCGGCTGAGCCTCAATCGCTCGCCTCGAGACGCCGCGGCGTCGCCAGCGCGGCGTCCACCCAGCGGGCGACGCGCGGGAAGACGTCCGGCAATCCCAGCACCAGATGCTGCCCCCCGGACACGATCACGAAGCGCTTCGGCTCATTGGCGAGATCGAAGAGCTTGCGGCCGAGCGCGATCGGCACCACGCCATCCTTGTCGCCATGCACGATCAGCACGGGAACATGCACGTCGCGAATGGCGAGATCGGAGCGGAACTGATCCAGCATCAGCCAGCGCACCGGCAGAAAGCCATAGCGCGTCTCGGCGACATCGGCCGCCGAGGAGAAGGGCGAGTCGAGCGCCAGCGCCGCCGCCTCCCGCCGCGCGGCGAGCTGCGTCGCGACGCCCGAGCCCAATGATTCACCGATGATGACGATCCGCTCCGGCCCATAGCCGCGCGCGCGGGCCTCCGCATAGGCGGCCTCGGCGTCGCGAATCAGGCCCTCTTGCGTCGGCGCGCCGCTGGAGCCCGCATAGCCGCGATAGGCGATGGCGAGAAAGCCATAGCCCTCGCCCATGAAAAATCGAAAACGCGCGACGCGATCGACGAGCCCGCCGGCGTTGCCGTGGAAATAGAGCAGCACCGGCCGCCCCTCGCGCGGCGGCGCATGCCAGGCGACGATCGTCTCGCCGTCTGAGGTCGCGAGCTTCAGCTCCTCGACGCCGGAGAGCCCCGCCTGCTGCGGCGAGATTTGGCGCGTGTCCGGCAGATATTGCAGGCGCCGCTGAAACAAGCCGAGCCCCGCCGCCGCCAGAACATAGGCTCCGATAGCGACGAGCGCCGCCCATTTCAGCAGCGCGAGCGCCATGGGCGATCAGCCTCCGCTTTCGGCCTTGCGCCGCGCCTCGGCGCGCTCCTCGAGCTTCACCGCGATGAAGCCCGCGACGAGCACGAGAACGGCGCCGGCGACAGAGGCGGCGAATTCGAAATGCGCCGGCGCGGTCCAGCCGAATTTCTCCCAGATCGGATCGCTGGCGATGAGCTCGCCCGAAATCCAGCCGAGCAGGCCCGCGCCCGCCCAGACCAGAATGGGAAAGCGCGACAGCGCCTGCATCAGCAGGCCGGCGCCGAAGACCACGATCGGCACCGACACGGCGAGACCGAAGATGATGAGCGGCATGGAGCCTTCCGCCGCGCCGGCGATGGCGATGACATTGTCGAGCGACATCACCGCATCGGCCATGATGATGGCCGCCACCGCGCCCCAGAGGTCCTCTTTGGCCTCCATATGATGCTCGGTCTCGTCGACGAGCAGCTTGGTGGCGACGCCGAGCAGCATCAGGCCGCCGAGCGCCTTGAGCGCCGGAATCGCCATGAGCTGAATGACCACGAAGGCGAAGGCGATACGCAGCAGCACGCCGCCGCCCGCGCCCAGCAAAATGCCCCATCGTCGCTGCTGTTTCGGGAGCTTGTGACAGGCGAGAGCGATGAGAATCGCATTGTCGCCGGAGAGAAGCAGATCGATCCAGATGATCTCTAAGACTTGGAAGCCGACGGAAAGCTCGTCGCCGTTCATTGACTTGGGTGTCCAACCCTGCCCGAGGGCAGTATGCGCGCGATCATATCGCGCTTCATGGGGCCAACGCCAGCGAGATCGGCAGCGCTTCGCGCTATCGCCGCGTCTTGGCCGCGATATTGGCCGGCGCCGGCGCGCAAGGCGGCATGAATTCGGCGAGCTTCTTCTCATCCGCGCCGGGCGCGTGGGCGTCATGGCCGAGCAGCAGAGGCAGCCAGCCGAGCGCGTCATCCGCATGGGCGTAGACGTCCAGGAGCAGAGGCCCGCTCGGGAGTTCCGCGCGGCGGCAGAACAGCCCGCCCTCGAGATCGAGCGAGCCATGGGCTTTCGCGCCGCTCTCGCGCCAGCGCTTTCCCTCCTCCTGCGCGGCGCGAATGGCGGCGAGATCGCGCCTGTCGGCCTCGAAAACCATCAGTTCGCCGTTCGTCGCCGAGTCGAGCCCGGCGAGAATGGGCCGGTCTTCCGCATGCGCGGCGGCGACGAGGCGAATTGTCAGCACGCGCTTCGCCGTCTCCTCGTCCTCGCGCCAATAGGTCACGACGACGCGCGCGCTCGTCGGCGTCGGCTCGAGCCAATCGGGCGCGCGCAAGGCGACGCGGAGCGGCGCGACATCGGCGGTCGAGAGATCGAAGGAGCGCAGCTTCCACTGCGTGGAGAGCGGAACGCCGTTGCAGGCCGAAAGAAAAAGAGCAGAGGCGAGCGCGAGAGACGGGAGGCCGCGGGTCATGGATCGCTTCCTGTTGTTCGATGATATTTTCATATTTGACATTAAAAATAATATGTGTCAAATTGTTTCCATCGCGCATGTTGGCAATTTTTGCCGACGCGGCCGAAAAGGCGAAAAGGATAGAATCCATGACCGACGCCACCGCATTCCAAGACCCGCGTCTTTCCGCGCTGCGGGCGCGCATCGGCTGGATCTGCCAGACGATTCGCGCGCTCGTCATTTTCTTCGCGGCGGCCGATCTGCTCGCTATGCTGACCTTCTGGGCCGATCCCGGAAAGGTCGGCCGCCATTATCGCGAGCTGTTGCAGATCGACGTTTCGGGCGCTTCGCAAGGCCAATATGCGGCGGCGACGGCGCTGAGCCTCGTCGTCTGGGTCTTCGCCGCCGTCATCTGCTTTTGCCTGTGGCGCGTGTTCAGCCTCTATCTCGAGGGCGGCGTCTTCTCCGCGGAGGCGGCGTTATGGCTGCGGCGCGCGGGCGTCATCGGACTGTTCACAGTCCTTCTGGACGTGGCGATGCGCTCCGCGATCATTCTGGCCATCGCCGCGCATCTTCCCTACGCGCAGAGCCATCACGGCTACATAAGGCTCGAGGATCTGCTGAACGTCATCTTTCTGCTGATGCTGATCGCCATAGCCCATATCTTCAAGACCGCCGCCGACATCGCCGGCGAGCACGCGCAATTCGTGTGAGCGCCATGACGATCGTGGTCAATCTCGACGTGATGCTCGCGCGGCGCAAAATGCGCTCGCGCGATCTCGCGCAACGCATCGGCATCGCCGAGCAGAATGTGAGCCTTTTGAAATCCGGCAAGGTGAAAGGAATTCGCTTCGATACGCTGGAGAAGATCTGCGAGGTCTTGGACTGCCAGCCGGGCGACATTCTGGAATATCGGCCGGAGGCGGAGGGAAAGGGAGGTTGATTTGTTCACATTGGCGCGCGTAGCAGTTTCCTGCTACCGCGGCTACTTACGGACGGAACTCGTTTGGCTCACGTTAGCTTGGAAATAGCATTGCGCCGAATTGTGTAGAGGAAAGCGAATGGAATATCTCGGAAGCCACCTGGAATATTTTGCGGCGAGGTGGTTCGGCACTCTCGCAGTCACGGGGATTATTTGGGGTGTCGCGACGTACCGCTTTGGGTGGAGGCCAACCCTGTGCATGTCGGTTACGGCCTTTCCTGGCTTCTTGCTGCAAACCGCCATGATCTTTTTGATATTCGACGCCTTCGTTATCAGAACATTCTACGATATGCCATTCCTTGCAGCGCTCATACGCGCTCTGCCTCTGCTCTTATTAGGACTATCAGCAACCCTCATTTATGGATTCCTCTTCAACTGGATTCCTTTTCTCGTGTTCGTTTACCTGCTCATCGGTTGGGCGCGGAGAACAGGACGATGGGATCGATGGAGCGCTTCCTCGATCCTCACTTATTCGACGATGCTTTTGAGCTATGTGATGACGCAAGCTTTCTTGAATGCAGAACATTGAGAGCACAATGATGGCCAGAAGCGAACGAGACGATCAATTATCCGCCATACATAATTAGGCCGACTTTCGGAGACGTCATGAGCGCGGACAATGAGCGAACGGCGAGGCTGGAAGCGCGTCTCGGATCGGAGGCGCTGGCCATGATCGAACGCGCCGCCGAAATTCAAGGCCGCAGCGTCGGTGATTTCGTGGTCGTCGCCGCGCTGGAAGCGGCGCTGCGCACGATCGCGGAAACACAGATCATCCGTCTCTCGTTGGAAGATCAGCGAATTTTCGCTGATGCCGTCCTCGACCCGCCGACGCCGGCGCCGGGGCTGCTGCGCGCCGCCGACGCCTATCGCCGTCTCGTCGAGGCTCCGAAGTGACCGCGGATTACCGCTCTCACTTCAAGAACACGTAGATATCCACCTCGAGCCCATCGTCATCGCTGGTCTTCAATTCGGTGAGATATTCCTCGACGAACAGATTTTTCGTGTCGAGGCCCTTCTCGTCCAGAAAGGCGGTGATCGCCTCATAGGTCGAGTCGATCTCCTCATAAGGCCCGCGATGCTGGAATTTCAGCGCCTTGCCGGCGGGCGAGGCGCCGGCCTCGACGCCATGCTCGAACTTAGTCTTGGCCTCGGGCGGACGCGTCAGCGGCAGCATGGCCTCGAAATGAAAGCCATTGTCATCCGTCTCGGTGAAGGCGACCAGCGGGCGGCCGTCCACGGTGAGGCCGGTCTTGGAGGCGGCGATGCGCAGATTGGCGATGGCCTCGGAAAGCGTTTTGAGCCCGTCCGCCCATGTGCCCTGCCCGCGCAATTTGAGGACGGGCCGGGCGATGATATCGGTCGCCTGACCGGCGATGGCGTCGGCTTGCGCCTGCGCCTCCGCCTCGGCCTGAGAGGGCTCGTTGAGGTCCAGCGTCGGCTTCGGCGCGACGGGGCTGTCCGGCGCGGACTTTTGCGGCGTCTCCGCCGCGACCTGCGCGCTCGGCGCCGGAACGACGGCGGTGGGGGTGGGCGAAGTGGATGTCGCGCCGAAAAAGGCTCCCGCGACGACGGCGAGAACGGCCAGACCCGCGACAAAGGGCCAAGCGCGCTTCAATCTCTGCGTGAAGCCCTCATCGCTCGAATTGCTCATGGGTCTCGTCCTCTTGAAAGCGCGGGCGCCGGCCATAGCGTCGCGATTCGATTCTCTATATACGCCTGTAACAGGAAATGAACGGCATGATGACCAGCCCGCTCGCCGGACTCCCGATCTTTCGCATGAACGGGATCGGCAATGAAATCCTCGTTCTCGACTTGCGCAGCGCGGGCCTCGAGGTCGCGCCCGCCGAGGCGCGCGCCATCGCCCGCGCCCCTGGCCTGCGCTTCGACCAGCTGATGGTCCTGCATGCGCCGCGCCATGCGGACGCGAACGCCTATATGCGCATCTACAATACCGACGGCTCGCTCTCCGCCGCCTGCGGCAATGGCACGCGCTGCGTCGCCTATGTGCTCGGCCGCGCCGGGGAAGGCGAGGCGCTGACGCTGGAGACCGACGCCGGCCCGGTGCGCACATGGCGCGCGGGCGAGACGCGCTTTACCGTCGATATGGGCGCGCCTCGACTCGGCTGGCGGGACATACCGCTCGCCGCCGAAGCCCCCGATACGAGAAATGTGCCGCTCGCGCCTGAAGTCCAGGGGGCGCCCGCCGCCTTTTCGGCTGTCAACATGGGCAATCCGCATGCGGTCTTCTTCGTCGCGGACCCGCTGTCCATGGATCTCGCGACGCTCGGGCCGCAGCTCGAGCATCACAGGCTCTTCCCCCAGCGCGCCAATATCTCCTTCGCCAAGATCATTGCGCCGGACGAGATTTTGCTGCGCGTCTGGGAGCGCGGCACGGGCGAGACGCGCGCCTGCGGCTCGGCCGCCTGCGCGACGCTGGTGGCGGCCGCCCGCGCCGGCCTCTCCGCCCGCGAGGCCCGCATTCGCCTGCCGGGGGGCGAGCTCGTCATCGCTTGGGGGACGGACGATCATGTGATGATGACCGGCGACGTCGAGCTCGAATTCGAGACGGCGCTGGAAGCCGGCTACTTCGCCGAGCTGGACGCGTGACCGCCGCGGTCGACATCGTCACCTTCGGCTGCCGCCTCAATTACGTCGATTCCGAGCGGCTGCTGCGCGAGGCGCGCGCCGGCGCGCAAAACGAGCGCGTCATCGTCAATACTTGCGCCGTGACCGCCGAGGCGACGCGTCAGGCGCGCCAGACGATCCGCCGCCTCAAGCGCGAGCGGCCAACGGCCGAGATCGTGGTCGCCGGCTGCGCGGCGCGCATCGACCCGCAGAGCTTCGCCGCAATGGATGGCGTCACGCGCGTGCTCACCGAGCCGGGCGAGCCGCGCGCCGAAAGCGCCGCCGAAGGGCAGACGCGCGCCTTTCTCGCCGTGCAGAACGGCTGCGATCATAGCTGCACTTTCTGCATCATTCCCCTCGGCCGCGGCCCCTCGCGCTCCATCGCGCCGGGCGAGGTCGTCGCCGAGGCGCGGCGGCTGGTCGAGAGCGGCAAGCGCGAGATCGTGCTGACCGGCGTCGATCTCACCAGCTATTCCGCCGAGGGCGTTACGCTCGGCGGCCTCGCGCGCGCGCTGTTGCGGGAATTGCCGCAGCTCGAACGGCTGCGGCTCTCCTCCATCGACTGCATAGAGGCGGACGCCGCGCTTTTCGATTGCATGGCCGCCGAGCCGCGCCTGATGCCGCATCTGCATCTCTCGCTGCAATCGGGCGACGATCTGATCCTGAAGCGCATGAAGCGCCGCCATTCGCGCGCCGACGCCATTCGCTTTTGCAGCGAGCTGCGCGCGGCGCGGCCGGATATCGTCTTCGGCGCCGATTTCATCACCGGCTTTCCCACCGAGACGGAAGACATGTTCGCCCGCACGCTCGCTCTCGTCGAGGAATGCGGGCTGACGCATCTGCATGTCTTCCCCTATTCGCCGCGTCCGGGGACGCCGGCGGCGCTGATGCCGCAAGTGAATGGCGCATTGGTGAAGGAGCGCGCCGCCCGCCTGCGCGCGGCCGGAGAAGCGGCGCTCGGGCGCCATCTCGACGCGCAGATCGGCAAGACGTTGCGCGTGCTGACAGAAAAAGGCGGCATGGCCCGCGCCGAAGATTTCACAGCCCTGCGCACGCCCGGCGCGGAGGCGGGGCGCATGCTGGAAATGCGCGTGACGGGGCATGACGGGAAGGCGTTGAGCGGGCGAATGATTTAGGCCGCGAACCCATAAAACCGAATGACCGAGATGGGGTGGATAGCTGCCGCTAGGAAGTGTTGCGTTTCCAATACGTGTCGTCCGCCGCAAGCCGAACGCGATCCCAAATTTCATCGCTCATCTCGAACTGCCACGCACCACCGAGAACCCAAGCCATTCGCCGATCTAGGCGCGCTTCGCTTTCGAACCTATCGATATAGTCTCGGCCATGGAACGAGAGCAAGTCTTCGACGGGGCCTGCAGCAAGTGCGCAGCACACCGCCTGCGCTTCCGTTGCGGCTTCGTCGTAAAAGTCTGCCTCCGGGTAGGCTTTCACGATCAACATGATCGTGTCCCACGTGAGTTCCGGCTCCTCTCGCGGGAAGTCCGACAATAAAAACTGCGCCAAACCGTTCGACGCGTCACTTCCAACGCTCCCTCGGCAGGCTATCCAATCGGCTGCAAGCTCGTTTGGGGTGGGATTCGTCCAAGTCATGTACGACAGCCTGTGCAACATCTGTGTTCGCAAGGGGGACGAATGCGGACTGACGACTTTCATATCGCGCAAATATCTGATTCAGCGTCGGCGTGAGCCCATACGAATGGCGCATGACCCATCCACTGCTACCCAACGAGCCGCGAGGCGTGCCGCGCGTCGATGACCGCCGCGCTCTAAACGGCATATTCTGGACACTGCGGTCGGGTACGCCGTGGCGCGACTTGCCCGAGCGCGTCCTTCGCTCGCGACCGCGTGCTGCTTCAGCCATTCATTCAGCTGCCGCTTGCCGCAGTCGATGGTCCGAAAAACATGCTTGGGCGGATCGAGCCGCACGAGTGCATGAAATCTCGCCCCGCGCTCTATTTCTCCCATAGAAGCTTCTTCTTCAGCAGCGCTCTCAGCTCGTCATTGGGCGGTGACGGCCGGTCCAGCGCCGTTTCGAACTCCGCGAAGTCTTTTTCACTCAGCACGAACAGACGTTGGTCGAGCAATATGTCGACCGCATGCTGTCGAGCGCTCGCCGTAATGAACTCGCTGCGCGTCTTGCCGATGAGCGACGCCGCCGTGTCGATCAGATTGCGTGTCGTCGTCGACATGCGCACATTCACTGTGGAATCATGCCGTTCTCTGGCCGGTGCGGCGGCCTGCTTCGACGCCTCGGTCGCCATTCGGCTCTCCTCTACGATCAACCTAATGAAAAGTGTGAGTAGGGACAACGTCAACACAAAATGACATTCGTCATGGCGCCTTGTAAACAATCCGATACACCGCCCCATTCTGGTCATCCGTCACCAGCAGCGATCCGTCCGGCAGCTCCGCCACATCCACGGGCCGGCCGAGATATTGCGGATCGCCATCGTTCCAGCCTTCCGCGAAAGGCTCGCTGACGCCGCGCTTTCCCTCCGGGCCGACGCGGGTGAACATCATGCGCGCGCCGACCGGCATGGTGCGGTCCCAGGAGCCGTGCTGCGCCGAGAAAATCCCGCCGCGATAATAAGGCGGGAAAGCCGAGCCGCGATAGAAGGTCATGCCGAGATCCGCGGCGTGCGGCGCCTCCTCCACTTGCGGAAAGACGATGCCCTCCGGCGGCGTATCGCGCGAATATTCGTCAGTTCGCACATGGCCGCCGCCATACCAGGGAAAGCCGAAATGCAGCCCCGCCAGCGGCGCGCGATTCAGCTCGCCGGGCGGCGTGTCGTCGCCCATGCGATCCACCTGATTGTCGGTGAACCAGAGCGTCCCATCCGAAGGATCGAAATCCATGCCCACCGAATTGCGAATGCCGCGCGCAAAAACCTCGCGGCCGGAGCCGTCGCGATTCATGCGGATTATGCCGCCCATGCCGATGCGTTCGAACAGCTCGAGCTTGTCGCGCGGCGTGACGTTATAGGGCTGGCCCAGCGAGACATAGAGCTTGCCGTCCGGCCCGATGCGGCAGACGCGCGTCGTGTGATTGGCGCTCTGCTCGGCGACGGGGATGAGCCCGCCTTGCGGCGCGAGGCTGCGCGCATCCTTCCAGGCGAGCCGGCGCCAGTCCTTCTCGGCTGAAGCGAAGCTCGAAACGCGATTCTGCTCGACAACGAACAATGTTCCATCCTCGTCGAAGCAGAGCCCATGCGGAATCACGAAAGGCGCGTCCGCGGCGAAAGTCTCGACAGAGGCGGCGCGCTCGCCGCCCGGCGTCAGCACATGAATGCGGCTCGCATCCGTGCCCACGAAAATCGCCTCGCCGCGCGGACCGATGGCGAGCGTGCGCGCATGCGGAACCAGCGCATAGAGGGAAATGGAAAACCCCTCCGGCAGTTGAATGCGGCGCAGGTCCTTTTCGATTTGCTTGGCCTCGGCCTCCGCCGAAGGCACGGCATGGGCGGCGAGCGAGGTCGTCGCGCACAGAAAGAGGCAAAGAAAGAATCGGGCGATCATGGAGGAATCTCCGGGGCGGCCGCGCCTCTTAAGAAAGATAGGGGAGCAACCCGCCGCCGGCGCGCCGATTATTTAGCCCGGGTATTATTGACTCGACAAATTTATCATGGGTATAAATAGCGCATGGAAAAAGACGCTCTCTCCCGCCTGTCGCGGCCCTGCGCCGCTTTCGCCGATGGCCGCATGCTGGCCGCCGGCCCGCTGGTAGAGGTCGCCTTGGCGGTGAAGAACGCCGATGCGGCCGATGGTTATATCCTCACTTTCGATGACGCCACCGGCGAGGTGGTCGATCTCGATCTGCGCGGCGCCAAGCCGGAGATCATCGCGCGCCTCGCCGCCGCCCCGCCGGCCGGGCAGCGCAGCGACGCCGCGCCGGAGGAAGGCGCGGAGGAAGGCGCGCGCGGTCGCGGACGGCCCAAGCTCGGCGTGGTGGCGCGTGAGGTCACGCTGCTGCCGCGCCATTGGGACTGGCTCGCCGCGCAGCCGGGCGGCGCTTCGGCGACGCTGCGCCGCCTCGTCGAGACTGCGCGCCGCGAGGGCGGCGCCGAGAGCCAAAAGCGCGAGGCGCGCGAGGCCGCCTATCGATTTCTCGCCGCCGTCGCCGGAAATCTCCCCGGCTATGAGGAGGCGCTGCGTGCGCTCTTCGCCGGCGACGCGGCGCGATTCGAATCGCTCATGGCCGATTGGCCGCAGGATGTGCGCGCCTATGCGCTACGCCTCGCCGAAAGCGGCGGCGCGTGAGCGGAACGACGACGACACGGTGGCCGCGGCTTGCAATGGCGCGATCGGGAGCGCATGTAACGCGCGACACCCGTTTCCGGCGACGAGGATTTAAATGCCGCTCTACGCCTATAGCTGCAATTCCTGCGACAATGAATTCGAGACATTGGTTCGCTCGGACGATATTCCCGCCTGTCCGGCCTGCGGCGGCGTCGAATTGACACGCCAGCTCTCGCTGATCGCCAAGCCGGCGAGCGGCGGCGAGACCGAGGCCTCCTGCGCCTCCATGGGCGGAGGGGGCGGCTGCGGAGCCTCCTGCCCCGCTTTCGCCGACTGCGGGTGAGCGCGAATTTCAGGCGTTCGCCGCGAATAGTTCTATATCGACGGTTGACTTCGTCGAGGAGAGTGAGATTCTTTCGGCGTCGGCCCTCCGCCGGGTAGCCCCGGGGGAAATGACGGCTTACGCCGCTTTCTCTCGCGCATCGGATCGGATCGGAAGACGATCGAATTCATCCTGAAGGGAGAACATCCATTCGCCGTCCAATGAAGAGCACCGCGGCCCCACAGAAAGAGGGTCCGCGCATCAACCGGGAGATTCGCGCGCGCGAGGTGCAACTGATCGACTCGGAAGGCAAGAACCACGGCGTGGTTCCGTTTGTCGACGCCCTCTCTCTGGCGGAAACGGCTGCGCTCGATCTCGTCGAGATCGCGCCCAATTCCGAGCCGCCGGTCTGCAAAATTCTCGATTACGGCAGATTTCGATTTCTCGAGCAGAAAAAGGCCGCCGAGGCCCGCAAGAAGCAGAAGATCGTCGAGGTCAAGGAGATCAAGCTCCGTCCCGGCATCGACGAGCACGACTATGATGTGAAGATGAAAGCCGTGCAGCGCTTCTTCGAGGAGGGCGACAAGGTCAAGGTCACATTGCGTTTTCGTGGTCGCGAGATCGCGCATCAGGATATCGGCTACCGTCTGATGACTCGCGTCAAGGCGGAGACGGCGACCATCGCCAAGGTCGAGCTCGAGCCGTCCATGGAAGGCCGGCAGATGATCATGGTGCTGGCGCCGCGCTGACGCGGCTTCGGGCGGGGCCTCGATCCGCACTTGCCGAGGCCGCGTCTTTCAGTCTTTGTTGTCTTTCATGTCCAACGTCTCCCTCCGCGCGATTCTCTCCGGCGCGGCGCTTCTTTCGGCGCTCCCCGCCACGACCGGCGCCATCGCTCAGATGGCGCTGCCGGGCGCGGTCGCGCCGGCGCCGGCGGGTTCTGTCGCGGCCCCCGTCGAGCCCGGCTCCAAGCCCAAGCCCCGCGCCGCCGTGACGCCCGTCGCGCCCAAGCTGCCGAGCGAGGAGACGATCGTCGGACGCATCCTCTATCAAGATGGCGAGGCGCGCGGCTCGATCGAGCTGCAACGGCGTGGCGGCGCGCTCGAGGTCGCGCGGCTGTCGCTTGTGGGCGATCGGCTGACGCGCTCCGGGGAAACCTGCCGCATCGAGGTGTCCGAGCCCTTGCGCCTGACGCCGCGGCAGACGACCAGCGGGCTTCTTCGCTATGAGGTGGAATTTCCCGCCTGCCCCTTCGGCTTCGACGCGCTCGACGGCGCAATTCTGGTCAGCTCCGAGGGCAGGGCATGCGAGCTGAAGCAGGCCGATTGCCGCGCCGACCCCAATGGACTCTGGGGCATGGGGGCCGGCGAGTTCGACCCCAAGCGGGCCGGCGAAATGCTGACGACGCGCGCGCGCATAGATCAGACCGTTCGCAATGATTACAAAGCGCTCTACGACAAGATGAAATCCGAAAAGGGCCAGCGCAAGGAGCTCGTCCGCGAGCAGGCCGGCTTTTCCGCGCGCCGCGAGGAAATTTGCCGCTCCTATGTGCAGGAGGCGGATTTCGGCTATTGCGCGCTGCGCGTGACAGAGGCGCGCGCCCTCACGCTCGGCACGCAGCTGGCGAGCGGCTTCAAAAAGACGGCGGAAGCCGAGGGGAAGAAGAAGAAGCGCTGAGGCTCGGATTTGCGCTGGCACAAAAGACTCGGCGCGAATCCTTCTCCCACGCGTGGGAGAAGGTGGCCCGGCGTAGCCGGGTCGGATGAGGGCGCCGGCCATTTTCCGAGCATGACGCAGCTTCGAATCCGCTCGAAACAGCTTTGATACGGAATAAAAAAAGGCCGCCAATCGCTGGCGGCCTTTTTCATTCTGCGCGGGCCTCTCCCCCTCCTCTGTAGAGGAGAGGGACAAAACCCCTCGCCTCACTCCGCCGCGGCGGGCGGCAGGCGCGGTGTCGTCGGGCGCGCTTCGGCTTCGGCGGCGCGCTGCGTGATGATGAGATCGTCGCGGCCCGTTGCGATGCCACGGAATTTCGCCATGGCAGCGCCCGTGCCCGCCGGGATCAGCCGGCCGACGATGACATTCTCCTTGAGACCGACCAGCGGATCGACCTTGCCATTGACCGCCGCCTCGGTGAGCACGCGCGTGGTCTCCTGGAAGGAGGCCGCCGAGAAGAAGGAGCGCGTCTGCAGCGAGGCCTTGGTGATGCCGAGCAGGACCGGCGTGCCATGGGCCGGCTTGCCGCCCTCCTCGAGCGCCTTGGCGTTGGCCTCCTCGAGCTCGGTGAGATCGACCTGCTCGCCATCGAGGAAGCCGGTGTCGCCCGCATCGACGATATCGACCTTCTGCAACATCTGACGCACGATCACCTCGATGTGCTTGTCGTTGATGTTGACGCCCTGCAGCCGGTAGACCTCCTGAATCTCATTGACGAGGTAAGCCGCCAGCTCCTCCACGCCCTTGATCGCCAGAATGTCGTGCGGCGCCGGATTGCCGTCGACGATATAGTCGCCCTTCTCCACGACGTCGCCGTCCTGGAGATGGATGTGCTTGCCCTTGGGGATCAGATATTCGACCGGATCCGCGCCTTCCTCATGCGGGACGATCGAGAGGCGCTGCTTGTTCTTATAGTCGCGGCCGAATTGCACCGTGCCGGAGATCTCCGCGATGATCGCGTGATCCTTGGGACGGCGCGCCTCGAACAGCTCGGCGACGCGCGGCAGACCGCCGGTGATGTCGCGGGTCTTGGCGCTCTCGAGCGAGATACGCGCGACAATGTCGCCGGCCTTGATGTGCCCACCCGGCTCGACCGCAATGATTGAGTCGACCGGCAGCGTGTAGCGGGCGTCGCCGCCGCGCTGCAGCTTGATCACCTT